>CAYYHF010000037.1:0-14425 GCA_964471415.1 uncultured Clostridia bacterium
TCAAGTTCAGGTCGTTTTTCCGGGGAGCGTTCTTCCTGCCGTTCGTCATATCCGGGGCGGTTGTTACGATTCTGTGGCAGCAGCTCTACTCCACCGATGCAGGCATACTCAATCTTCTACTCACCCGCATTGGAATGCAACCCGTTCCGTGGCTGACCGATCCGGCCTGGGCCATCTACTCGATCGCCATCATGGCCACGTGGAAGAACATGGGCTTTTACATTGTGCTGTTCCTGGCCGGGTTGCAGAACGTGCCGCCTGAGTTGTATGAGGCGGCGAGCATCGATGGCGCCAACAGGTCGCAGCAGTTCTGGGCTATCACGCTTCCTCTGCTGAGGCCTGTCATGCTGCTTGTAGTGATACTCTCCACCATAGGCGGGTTCAGTCTCTTCATTGAGCCGTTCGTAATGACCGGCGGCGGCCCGGCGGAGAGCACTCTGTCGGTAGTGCTCTATCTCTATAAGCAGGCATTCCAGTTCCTGAGGATGGGCTATGCGGCCACGATAGGGTTCGCTTTGGCCATCATGATATTCATCGTCACGTTCATCCAACGCAAGTTGCTCGACGCCGATCAGCCGGTGTGACGATGCGGGAGGTATGATGAATGCGGGCTCTGACAAAGACGTTGGGCTACATACTGCTGACCATCGCCGCTCTCACCTTCATCTATCCGTTTCTCTGGATGGCCTCGGCATCGCTGAAACCGGAAAGCGAGATCGGAAGTCTGGCGCTCATATCCAAGAACTTCTCCCTCAGGGGGTATACCGCAGTCTTCAAGCAAATACCCATAGCGAGGGCTTTGCTCAACTCGGCGTTCGTGTCCATCACTTCAACCGCATCGGTGCTGGCGCTCAGCTCAATGGTGGGCTATGCCCTGGCGAGGCTGAAGTTCCTCGGGCGCGATTCCATATTCAACTTGGTGCTGCTTACGATGATGATCCCAGGCCAGCTGCTCCTGATACCCATGTACATCCTCGTGGTCAGGCTGGGATGGACCGACAGCTACCGGGCCCTGATCATCCCGGCCATGATAAGCAATATGGGGATCATCGTTTTCCGGCAGTTCTTCATGTCGATTCCTCAGGACTTGGTGGACGCGGCCCGAATCGATGGCTGCTCGGACTTTCGGATTCTGTACCAGATATTCTGGCCGCTTTCCAAGCCGGTGCTGATTACTGTGGGCATCATCACATTCATCGGTTCGTGGAATGAGGTGCTCTGGCCGCTCATCGTTATCAGGAGATGGAGCATGATGACGATGCCCCAGATGGTCACCTTGTTCCACGTAGGCGGGCTCGCGGGCGCGCAGGTGGCGGCGGAAATGGCTGCCGCCATGATGCTAGCCCTCCCGGTAATCCTCGCGTACCTCTTCTTCCAGCGCTACTTCATCGAGAGCCTGGCTCTATCGGGCATCAAGGGGTAGCGCGCCTAAAGTGGGCGGAACGGGCGGCGGCGGGCTGCCCCCACGGATCAAATCAACGGAGGGATGAAAGAATGCGAGTGAACTTCAGGTCGACGATGGTTGCGCTTGTCGCTGTTACGCTGGTCTGCGTGTTGTCGGTTGGAGCGATGGGCGCGAAGGCCCCTGTTACGCTGACTTTCTGGCCGTCTTCCAACCCGCAGGAAGTCGAGTTTGCCAAGATCATCGTGAAGGCATGGAACGATGCGCATCCTGAGATTCAAGTGAAGATGGAACCTCTACCGGCGTCCAGATCAACCGAAGAAGTGTTGCTGGCAGCGATAGCGGCGGGCACGACTCCCGATATCTGCGCCAACATCTACCCGGGCGCGATCTCACAGTACATAGCAGGTAAGGGGCTGTATCCCCACGATACGCTGCCCGGATTCTACGACTTCGTCTACGCGCGCACTCCCAAGGATGTGGTAGATGCGTTCACCTACAAGGACGGGCACGTGTATCAGATACCCTGGAAGGGTAACCCCATAATGCTCGCTTACAACGTCAAGATGCTCAAGGCCAACGGAATCGATCCCAAGTCGCTTGCAAATTACAGCGGATTCCTGGCAGCCGCTGAGAAGATGGTAAAGGATCTGGACGGGGACGGTCGCCCTGACCAGTGGCTTTACTCGCCCACCATCGACGTCACTTGGTGGCAGCGACTGTTCGACTTCTACACGCTCTACATAGGCGCCAGTGGCGGCAAGACTCTGCTAGCCGCGGGCAAGGCGGATTTTGAGAACGAAGCGGCCGAGCAGGTATTCGCGTTCCTGCAGACTCTGTTCAAAAAGGGCCTGTGCCCCAAGGGCGCGATGATCGGAGACGGCTTCCTAAACGGCAAGATAGCCTGCACCATTACCGGTCCATGGTCGGTACCCTACTACGATCAAAACGCTCCTGAGGGCTTCGAGTACAATTTCGTTCCCATCCCTGTTCCCGACCATATCAAGGGCCCGGTGATCACTTTCGGCGACCCCAAGAACATCGGCATCTTCGCCAACAGCAAGCACCCGCTTGAGGCGTGGGAGTTCGTCAAGTTCATAATGTCCGCCCAGAACGACCTGCTGTGGCTGGAGATTACGAGCCAGCCGCCTTACCGTTGCGATATTGCCAAGGACCCGATGTTCGCGGACTACTTCAAGAAGAACCCCCTGATGGCCACATTCGTGGAACAGGGTGTGTATACTCGCGGAGTGGACGACAGCAAGTACTTGATTGAGATATTCGACGCCATTTCCAAGCAATACGATCTCTGCTGTGTGCAGGGGATGAAGACGCCCAAGGCGGCGGTGCGCGATGCCGCGCGAGCGGTGCGCGACATCCTCGCGGGCTGGTAGAGGGTAGAGGCATCGATGGTGATGAGCAGACCATGTAGACCACGTGGCGCTTTTGTACTCCGAATACTGGCCATATTGGCTCTTCTTGCGGTGGGCCTGCTTTCTGCAGGCTCGCCGCCTGGGGCGGGTTGCTGGGCGGCGACCGGGACGCGAGGCGCGGTACAGCTTGATTTCTGGTGTTCGTCCAACCCGTATGAGATCGAGTTTGCGCGAGCGGTTGTAGAGAAGTGGAACCGGACGCGCTCCGATATCCGGGTGAAGCTGCAACCGCTGCCTGCGTCCAGATCCACAGAGGAGGCGTTGCTGGCCGCGATCGCCGCGCGCACCACGCCGGATGTGTGCGCCAACATATATCCCGGCGTTGTAACGCAGTTCGTGGCGGCGGGCGGGCTCTACCGAATGGACAGCTTCCCGGATTTCATCAGCTTCATGCAGCGGCGTCTGCCCGATGGCATTCTGGAGCAGTATAAGTCGCGCGATGGCCACTACTACCAGGCGCCGTGGAAGTCCAACCCGCTCATGCTGGCATACAACGCAGGCATGCTGCGGGCCGCAGGCATAGCCCCTGCTTCTTTGGCGACTTACAGCGGGTTTCTGGCGGCGGCCGCAAAGCTCACGAGGGATACGGATCGCGATGGCAGGGCAGATCAGTGGATGATCTACCTGAACATAGAGCCCATATGGTGGCAGAGGTTTTTCGACTTCTACGCGCTGTACGCGGCGGCCAGCGGAGGTCGGACGCTCATCGAAAGCAACAAGGCCGCGTTCAATAATGCCGCTGGGGTGGCGGTGATGCAATTCCTGTCGGATCTGTTTCGGCTGGGTTACGCTCCCAAGTCGGCTTTCCCGGGCGATGTATTCCTGCAGCAGAAGGTGGCGACCGTCATAACAGGTCCGTTCGCGGTGCCGTTCTACGAGTCGATGAAACCCAAGGGACTCGAATACGACTTCGTTCCGTTGCCGATGCCTGATAGCTTACGCGGCAGGGAAGTATGGACCTACGGCGACCCCAAGAACATCGGCATTTTCGCCACGAGCAAGCACCCGAAGGAAGCATGGGAGTTCGTGAAGTTCATCCTCAGCGAGGACAATGACGCGCTGTTCCTGGAGATGACCAGCCAGATACCGTATCGTCGGGACCTGGAATCATCGCCTGCCTACGTGTCCGCGGTGCGAAAGCTGCCGATGCTGGCGCGGTTTGTGCAGCAGGCTCGCTTTACGTGCGGCGCCGACAACGTCAGGCCGCTCGTGGAAGTGTACGATGCCATCGCCCAGGAGTACCAGTACTGCGCGGTGCTTGGCCAGGAGTCGGCGTCTTCCGCCATGGAGATCGCCGCGGAGAAGGTCAACGAGATACTGAGCGATTACTGAGGGACTACCAAGCGGAGAGTTGGAGGATCGACTATGCGTATCACGGGAGTTACACGCAGGTTGGGGTTGACTTTGGGAATCATCGCGGCGCTGGCCGCCATCGCCGTGCCGGGCGTGTTCGCGCAGGGCGCATCGGCGCCCGCCCAGAACCCGTCCGTCCAGAGTATTGGCGAGCTGATCAATCTGTCTCACCTTGACTATCTGAGGGATGAGATCACTTTGTCGGACGGCTCTGTCATCCCCATATGGTGGGTGTACTGCGAACCCACCGCGGGCGGCGACAGAACATCCGAGTACCACTATGTGGAGGCGGCCAGCGAGGGCGTAAGCTGCGTGGATGATGTTGCCCGGGCTGCGCTGGCATACCTTGCGGACTACGAACGCACCGGCGATCCGCACGATCTGGACATGGCTCGGGACGCGTTCAGATTCATCGAATACATGCGCACACCGGAGGGGCACTTCTACAACTTCATCCTGGAAAGCGGCGCGCGCAATCTCAAAGGAGCCACCAGCGAGAAAGGCGTGAACTGGTGGACCGCCCGGGCCATGTGGGCACTGGCCCGCGGAATTCGCGTGTTCAGCCGGGCCGAGCGCGACTTGGAGTATGTCGAGCATCTGGAGTCGTTGATCGAGCCCTCGCTTGAGGCGTTGCACGCTTTCCTCACCGATGGTGATCCCGCCCTGTTCGGGCAGTACAAGACTTTGCACGGCGCGACCATTCCCGTTTGGTTTGTAGGCGATGGCGCGGACGCATCGGGAGTAGTGGTGATGGCCCTGTGCGAGCTGTATGAGGCGCGACCCGACCCAAAGGTCGCTGCCCTCATTCGGATGTTCGCAGACGGAATCGCCGAGTTCCAGATGGGAGCGCCCGATGAGTTCCCGTTCGGGGCGCACCTGCCATGGGGAGGGTCCATCAGCCATTGGCACGGGTGGGGCTACCACCAGACCCGCGCGTTGGCCATGGCCGGCAGGGTCCTGGGCGAACAGAAGTGGGTGCAGTCGGCGGAGCGCGCCGCCAACAGCTTCGTCACGCACATGCTGGCCTCCATCGGTCTGCTTGCCCACATGGGGCCGGCGCCTCTAACCTACGTCCAGCTATCCTATGGCTGTCAGAGCGTAACCACCGGCCTTGTGGAGCTCTACCGCGCCACAGGCCGCGACATCTATGCGATACTGGCAGGCGTATCCGGCTCGTGGCTTCTGGGCAACAACGTGACCGGGCATCCCATGTACGATCCGGCGACCGGCCGCGGTTGGGACGGCATCGATCCGCCCGGACCTGAGCGCGGCATCGGCGTCAGCTTCAACTCGGGCGCCGAGTCAACCATCGAAGCCGTGACGACCCTGATTGAGCTTGCGGGTGTGCCCAAGGCGTGCGAATACATGAACCTGGTCACGCGGGCGCGATATCCTTTCAGGGTCGTCGAGGCGGAATCGTTCGACAAACCCGCCTCAGGCAGGCCTCGCAAGATGTGGGCCAGCTGGACGGGGGAGGGCATTCCAAGCGGCGAGTTCTACGTGACTGCCAGGTCCGGCGACAGCTTCAAGCTGAGCTTTTCGATCCCCGAAGACGATGAGTTCATTCCCTACATCGTCTACGAGCGGCAGGCTGTAGCGCCGGGCCAGGTGGGATTGGCCATATCCATAGACAATGGCGAGCCCGTTATCGTGGACGCCAGCGGGTCGCCTGACACCAAGTATTTCGTCATGGAGAAACTCACCGGGCCGATCAAACTGTCTGCAGGGCGGCACAGCGCGACCGTGAAGTTCGCAGGCGCCAGCCGGAGCCTGAACGCCTCCATAGACGCCCTGGTGTTGCAGCCTCTGGTGGAGTGGAGGCACATGATTGGGCCGGACTATCAGAATGTTCTCTTCGCCAGGAGTTTTGCCGGGCAGGCTGTGACCCGTTCGATCCAGGTTGACATCAGAAAGACCGCGCCGGCGGATGCGATCCAGTTCGATGTAGCGTGCTACAACGCTCAAGGCGAGCTTGTGCGGGAAGACAGACTCACCAGCCCGGCGGCGCCGGGAGCGGAGACGGCGGCGTTGGACTTGCCGATGGAGCCTTTCGGCTACACGCTGGTGGAGTGGAGATAGTGCGAAGACAGGGCAGAGAGTTCGATGGATACTGCGAAAAAAGAGAAAAGCGCGACTAAGGGAGGAGAATTCAAGATGAGAACCGAGAAGAAGAGCCTTCTGGCGGCGCTGACCGTAGCGGCGATGCTGATCGTCATGACGGCCGGGGCGTCTGCCGCTACCAAGTCGGCAGTGGTCGATATCAAGTCGGTCACGGGTGTTCCTGTTCCTGTGTCGTTTACAATGGACCAGATCAGAGAGGCTATCGGACCGGACTTCGCGGCAGATTGGGATTCGCTCAGAGTCGAGGATGCCGATGGCAACCTAATCCCTTTCCAGCTGGACGATGTGGACATGACCGGTGGGGTATCGCGCGCCGATGAGCTGGCGTTCTTGGCCGCCGGGCCGGTGAAGATCGTAGTGTCGGACGAGGCGCCAGAGTCGAAGCCTTCATTCGAGCCGGCCTTTGAAATCAAGCCGGGCGAGAAAGATGGTTTCGTAATACGTGCTCTGGACGGACTGCTCGTCGCCAACGTGAGCAAGTACGCCACTGTGGACCTGGTGAGCTTCAAGGGCGTGGAGCGCAAGTTCGCCCGCGACATAGGCATGATCAGGTATGCGGGTTTCCCCTTCAGCACCTACTGGTACGACAAGAACCTCGACCGTCACGAGGAGAAGACCACCTTCGAAGAGCCCGTCAGGGTAGTTAAGCACGGCGCGCTTCCGGCGGGACCCGTTCGCGCTACGGTAGTGGCCCAGACGGCGTCCGATCTATTCCCGGGCCTGCGCCAGTCGATAGTCGTCTCCATTTACAAGACCGGCGAGGTGAGGGTGAACAACCGTCTCATGACGGCGGGCTACTCCGACCTGACCAAGCTCTTCACGATGTGCGGCGGCGTGATGGGCGATGTTGAGGACGCCCGACACATCCTGCCCGTCTTCCGCTGGACAGATTGGGCGGACGAACTCGGCATGTCGTCTGAGGAATACTGGGCGGAGCTGGGCGCGATCACCAAGGTCGATGGGAAGCCCTACATAACCTTCGCCGATGCCCGTGGCCCCAAGCCGGCGTGGTGGGGAGCGTCCTACCTGTTCTGCAGCCCGGAGCGGTGGCGCGCCAACTTCTCGGCCGCCCTCAAGGTGGGCGTGGCTGAATGCCTCCTGGATGTGCCGGAAGTGCCTGCCGACCTTGTGGAAAAGCTCAAGATGGATCACTGGCATCTCGAGGGCGAGTGGAGAACCGGTCCGTTCCGCTGGATCGCCAACGAGATCGTGGATTTCCGGGCGAAGACCGGGATCAAGGTGGATATCATGCCCGATATGAACGAGGGCGACTGGCCGGCTCATATGATCCCCGGCGACACCGTGGAGCGAGTCAACTACTATCTGCTGTATGAAGCGGCGGATATCCCGTCCGCCGTCAGGTATCTTGAGAACAGATACGTCGAGCTCGCCGGCGTGGTGATCAAGTAGCTATGCTGACAACGCGTTCAGCGGATGTTGATGAGGGCGCGGCGCCTGCCGCGCCCCTCGTCCAGGTGTTACGACTGCCGGCTGTGCGCGGGCGTTTTCTGCTGTGCTGTGCGATCTGCGCCGCGCTGGCGGTCTGCTTGGCTTGGATCGCGCCGTGGCCTGTGGTCGCTGCTTCCGCGTCCTCGCAAGCGACCTGCAGCGCCTTCACCCAACCCTACTTCGAGTTCCAGTCGGATACGTACGCTATAGGTATCTCGCTCGATCCGGTATCTATCGACTATCTCAGCGCCGACCCAGGCGGAAGCGCCGACTTCCGCGAGCTCCTGGCCTATGTGGGGAAACCATCATCGCTGTGGCTGGGCATAGGCGGGTGGGGAACTCATAAACCGGGCGTGCCGGCGCAGGCAGAGCTTGTGCAGGAAGATGGTCGGACTCAACTTGCGCTGCGCGGCATCGAGTTCATAGGCCTCCTCCCAACCAATATCGGTCAGGTCGCCCCAGTGCGGGCCGACTGGGTGTTCGAATTCCATGACAGCTTCTTCGACATGAATCTGACATGGCAGATCATGACAGACGTAGCAGGCCTTCAAGAAGCCGGCTGGGCGCTCAATATGGACGTTCCCTGGTACGGCGATTCCGAGGACGCGCGCCGCACGAACCGCGATGTGCAAGGGTTCCCGCAATGGATAGTCTGGTACGGCCCCGATATCGGAGTCGTTGCGGCGTTTCAGGAAGGGTCTACGCGTCTGGCGGCCAACCGGTGGTATGGGAATATCGAGTCCAGTTACGTTATTGTGCACAACTGGTGGAAACCAGGCGGGTCCGCTGTGGAGTGGGGTGTGTATTCCGGGGGCAAATGGCGTGTGGGATTCGTCCGAGGCGAACAGGATCTCGGCGCTGCCCAGCAGATATATGAGAGCATCAATTCAGAGGATGGACGGAAATGAGGTTCATAGCGGGCGTTAACTACTGGCCGAGAGATCATGGTGTCCAGATGTGGACTGAGTTCGATCCGGAGGAAATAGCAGAGGACATGCACGCGATTGCCCACGTTGGGATGAACGCCGCGAGAGTCTTCCTGAAATGGGCGGACTTTCAGCCGTTGCCGAACGTTGTCGACGAGACGATGGTCGACCGGTTCGACAAACTCCTCGTCATGGCGGATGCAGCAGGGGTGGGGGTCATTCCCACGTTCTTTTGTGGGCACATGAGCGGAGAGAATTGGGACGTGCCGTGGAGGGGCGAGCGGGATCCCTACACCGACCCTGAGATGCTCAGGGCTCAGGTGGGCTTGGTCAGATACTTCGCGCAGAGGTATCGGGGCGATTCCAGGATCGTGTGTTGGGATCTTGCTAACGAGCAGGACATATTCGTGCGTCCGCGCGATAGGCATTCAGGGTGGCTGTGGGTCCATACACTGGCGTCCGAGCTAAAGCTGCACGATCCGGAGCACCCGGTGACGGCCGGGACTCATATCACCAGTCTCACTCATGACTGCGGGTTTCGCCTGGACGACCTGTCCGAATGCCTGGACTTTCTGTGCATGCATGCGTATCCGCTCTACGCCGACTCGTGCCCTGAGCGCCTGGACGGCGTGAGGAGCACTTACTTTGTCCCATTCTGCGCCGCGCTCACTCGAGCTCTGGGCAACGGGGCGGACGTGCTCTTTGAGGAGTTCGGCGCCACCAGTCAGATGTGCGCGGAGGATGTGATAGAGGCCTACTACCGCACTACCTTGTACGCCCTGCTCGCGGAGGGCGTCACAGGCGCGATGGGATGGTGCTACGGGGACTTCACCGTAGGCGATCGGCTGCCGTATGAAACCACCCCCTTTGAGGTCGGCTTCGGCCTGGTTGACGCAAGGAGCGTCGAACTCAAAGGTGCCGGCCGAGCCATGCAGGAATTCTGCGCGACCCTCGAGCGCCTGGGCGGACAAGTGCTGGAGCCGGCTGCGCCGGGGGCGGCGATAATCGTGCCTCGCAGCTACTACGATAACATCGATCCCGCAGTAACGCCGGAGCGCAACTTCAGGGCGCTGTTCAACTCCTATGTGCTCGCCCGGCGCGCCGGCCTCAACCCTGGCCTAGTCAGGATCGAGGATGATCTGAGCCGGTTTGGGCTGGTGTTCGTGCCGTGCGTACCGCAGCGCAGAGCTGTGAACACCTCGGATTGGAGGAGGCTAACCCAGTTCGTAGAGGACGGCGGCACGCTTTACATGTCTTACGATGGCGCAGCCTTGGATGGAATGGGCGACCTGTTCGGCGTGGAGGTGAGCTATCCCGTCATCGAAGGGGAGGGGCAGCCAGTCGAAGTCCGTGGCGTTGGTGGCGAGGCGCTGCGACTGAGGCATGCCACCGGCAGGCGTCTGGTCGTTCGACCATGCGATGCGCAGGTTCTGTGGACTCATGCGCCCGGGCAGGGCGGCGTGGGCTGCGATGGACAGAGCGCGCCGGCCGTAGTCGCAGCCAGGCGCGGGCGCGGACATGCCGTATTGTGCGATTTTGGTCTGGAGCTGTGCCTGTCCCGCGACTACCGAGTATATGAGAAGATGAGGCCCGAGGAGATATACCGGGCCGCGGCTGAGTTTTCGGACTGGTCTGAGCCTGTCTGGACCGATTCCCCGGACGTATCGGCTACCCTGCTGAAAGGGGATGACCCGAATGGGGGTGGCCCAGGCGGCGATTGCATCGTCCTGCTCGTCAATTACTCTAACCAACCCCGAAAGGTGCGCATAGGCACGCGCGGAATCACCATCGGCGTAAGCGAAGCACAGGTGCCTGCCAATGGAGCTCGGATTGCGGACGTGGGCAAGATCTAGGTAGGTAGTCGTCAACAAGTCCTTGCGCAGCAAAGCCCATTCGACCCAACAGTATATGGGCGGATCCCTTCGTGAACAGTCGAACAGTCCCGCCCGTCGCGCTGCGTTTGCGGGCGTACTGGCATAGCAGGCGCCATTTCGAAAGCGCCATGCGTGTGAGATGATCGTGGCTATGCGGTGTACGACAGAAGCGATGACGGCAGTGTGATACTATCGGAATAGGGCGCGCGCTCGCTGGCGCCGCTGGTATGTTCTGGGCGATGCCATGCGTCAGACAAGCCCGTTATGATCGCTGTGTCGCCTCGAGGCGGCCAACGGAGGCTGTGCGGCTGGCCGCGGTTGGGCGAGGAGCCAGGCTATGCTGTCGGCTTCTGCTGGTGTACGCTGCGACGATCAGTGTCATTCCCTCCGAGAATATCATCGTGGCCCATATCCCCGTATCGCCCAGCAGCCTTGGCAGCGCCATCAGACCGAGTTTCACAAACACAAACCCTCTCAGCACACAGACGAAATTGGCCCATCCGGGCATGTAGACTGCCTGCAGGTAGGTTTGGAAGACCAGATTTATGCCGAGTATGATGTAGGCGGCATTGGTGTAGTTGAATATGGTGTAGGCCAGGCCAACGATGCTTGGAGAGGACGCGAACACTCTGATCATGGGCTTGCCCAGGAACAGGCAGATCATGAAGAACGAAGCCGATACCGCGATTGACGTCCGGATGCCGAGCCAGCAGTATTCCCTGCTCTCGCTGGGCTTCTCGCAACCATAGTAGTAGCTCATCAGTGGCTGGATGCCCTGGCATATGCCGAGGAGCGCCATGTAGGCCAGGTTATTAATGTAGTTGACGATGCCGTAGGACGTCACTCCGATTTCCCCAACGCGACTGACGATTTCGATGTTATGCATGTACATCAACACCGAATACGACACCTCCGCAAGAAACGAAGGAACTCCCAGAAAGACGATCTCTCTGATATCCTTGGCATCTATCCTGATGCGACCGAGAGAGAGCGCGCCGCGGCGCTGCGCGAAGTGCTTGAGGCAGACGAGCACCGTGACGAGCTGTCCGAGCCCGGTGGCGATGGCCGCGCCCCGCAGCCCAAGCCTCAGGGGAAAGATGAAGATGTAGTCCAGCAGTATGTTGGTGACTGCTCCCCACAGCATCGACCGCATGGACAACCGCGGCGAACCATCGTGCCTTATGAACGTGGAGAGCGCCATCGCCAACAGGACCGGTATTGTGAAGGCTATGTAGTATCTCATGTACTCCGCTGCGGGCGATGCGAGCGCGCCGGTTGCTCCCAGCGCAACTGCTATGTGCTCTGCGAATGCGGCGCCCGCCAAGCTGAACGCGGCGCCGATGGCAGTAAGCGTGCAAAGAGATTGACGGAAGATGCTGACAGCACGGTCCGGGTCGTCCGACCCCAGGCTCATGGATACCAGGTTGGCTCCGCCCACAGAGAAGACCATGCTTATCGCGACGAAGGCCATTGTGAGCGGAAGCACCAGAGTCACCGCGGCAACGGCGGTTTCCCCTAAGCCCCTGGCGATGAAGACGCCATCGACGACCAAGTAGAGCGATGTAACCACGGATCCCACAACGGACGGAACGACGTACCTTACGAATCTCCTCAGTATCATGAAATGTCCCCTTACAACACGCAAGTATATAGTCTATAGTCGGTATAGAGTCAAGGACGGGGCAGACCAAGCAGGTTCCCGTAGCGCATCTTTGCGCTGTACTCCCGCGAGCAGTTCCTGGCGCGTGCAAGGGCGGTCATACGGGTTGACTTCGACATCGTGCGACAACTTGCAGATCAATTGTAACAGAAATCACTCTCCGCAATCGACTTCTTCCCCATTGCCGGCTAAAGTCCTGAACAATTTTCGTTTCGGGTACTTGACACTCGTGCGACACGCCTGTATAATTCCTCACAATACCCAGAGGGCGGGGGCAAATGCGTCCCCACTGTCCTCTGATATATTTACCAGCAAGGAGGAGAGGCAGTTGTTGAGAAAGTCTCTAGTGTTGGCGGTCGTGGCCCTGCTTATTCTGAGCGCTGTTGCGCTGGGAGCCGAGGAGATTATCATCGGCCTAGTTACGCCGGTCACCGGCGATGTCGCGACTTTCGGAATATCCGTGAGGAACGCTGCTCTCCTCTGGGAGAAGAAGGTCAACAGCCGCGGCGGCATCCAGGGCCGCAAGGTCAAGATACTTGTGGAAGACGACAAAGGGACTCCGGCTGAGTCGGCTAACGCCGTATCCAAGCTGATCAGCCAGAGCAAGGTGCTCATGATCATGGGCCCTGTGACCAGCAACTGCGCGAGCGCCGGTGCGCCTATTGGCCAGGCCAATAAGGTCCCAGTGCTTACCCCGACCGGCACTAACCCTGAGATAACCGCTATTGGCGACTACGTCTTCAGAGCCTGCTTCATCGATCCGTTCCAGGGCCGGGTCATGGCGAAATTCGCCATCGAGACCCTCAAGGCCAAGACCGCTGCGATGCTCTATGACATCAGCAATCCCTACACTAAGGGGCTGGCGGAGAATTTCGAGAAGTTCTTCACCGCCGGCGGGGGCAAGGTGGCGGTGAGCGAGACCTATGGCGCCGGCGAATCCGACTTCTCCGCGCAGCTCACCAAGATCAAGAAGGCCAATCCCGATGTACTGTGGCTTCCCGACTACTACAATACGGTTGGGCTCATCACCAGACAGGCCAGGCAGCTAGGAATCAAGAAGACAGTCTTCCTGGGCGCCGATGGATGGGATTCTCCCGAGTTGATACCTATCGCGGGCGATTCCATAGAAGGTGGATTCTTCAGCAACCATTTCTTCGCGGGATCGACTCAGCCTGCCGTGGTCGCCTTTGTCAGCGACTACAAGGCAGCCTACAAATCCGACCCCGATGCTCTCGCCGCGCTCACTTGGGACGCATGCGCGATTGCCGAGAGCGCGCTGAACGCGTCCATCAAAAAGGTCGGCAAGCTCGACAGGGCCGCGCTTCGCGATGCGCTCGCCGCGACTCGCGATGCGGAGGGAGTCTCGGGCAAGATGGCCTTCGACGAGAATCGCAACCCGATCAAGCCTGCAGTTATCCTCGAGGTGAAGAACGCGAAGTACGCCTACAAGACAACGGTGAATCCGTGATCTTCGGACACCGGCACCGGTGGCGAGCGCGCGTATTCAGATGATAGATTAGGGCTTTTGGGAAGCGATGGGCAGGGGGGCGTTTCGCCGCTCCCCTTGCTTTTGCAGTGGAGGTGACTGTCCTTGCCCGGCGGTCTGGATGTCAGTATGGTCGTGCAGCAGTTAGTGAACGGGTTGGCCTTGGGCAGCGTATATGCGCTTATCGCTCTGGGCTACACCATGGTATATGGAATCATACGCCTGATAAACTTCGCCCATGGCGACATATTCATGCTTGGGGCCTACTACGGTTACTTCGCCATCACCATGCTTAAGATACCATTTGCCCTGGCGCTGCCCTTGACTATGGGTCTGGCCGCGGCGACCGGCATGGCGGTCGAGCGGTTGGCGTACAGACCTCTCAGGCAGGCGCCGCGCATCGCCTCGCTCATAACAGCGATCGGGGTGTCGCTGCTCCTTCAGAATCTGGGGCTGAAGTTCTTCGAGGCGCGGCCAAGGCCTTACCCAAGGATCATACGGATGGTAGCGTGGGACGTGGGCGGCGTGGTGATTTCCAACGTGCAGCTCATCATGTTTGCGCTGGCCGTTGCGCTCATGGTTCTGATCAGCCTGATCGTCTACCGTACAAAGATTGGTAAAGCAATGCGGGCCGTTTCGTTCGACAAAGACGCGGCGAGGCTCATGGGAATCGACGTCGACATGGTCATTAGCATTACCTTCGCGCTGGGCTCGGCTTTAG
>CAYYHF010000038.1:0-2453 GCA_964471415.1 uncultured Clostridia bacterium
GCCATGACATCGCTGGTTGCAAAGACGGCGGTGATGCCCGGTTGCGTCTGCAGCACGCCACGGACAACGGATCTTGCGTCTTCCTGGGTGTAGTTGCCGTAACAGACCAAGCGCGAATCGAACTCGATACCGTGCGCGCGCAGCGCTTCTTCATATCCGATGCGTCTGGCCACCGAGATGGTGGGCAAAGGAGTGTATTCGTCGGGGATATCGTACCCGTCCAGATACACTATGCGATGGTGGCCCAGTGAGATGAGATGTTCAGTGGCCCTGCGAGCGCCGGCGATGTTGTCGGAAGTCACATACGTCATACGGGGGCCTTCGAATGGAATGTCTATCATCACGGCCGGAATGCCGCTCGTTCGTATCTCGTCGATAACCCTCGTGGAAGGCAGTGTCCCCATGAGGATAAGCCCCTCCACCTTGGATTCGTAGCATCGCCTGAGCGTTTCGCGCCATCGCCGGTCCCGAGTGTCCTTCACACTCAGCAACAGGTCGTATCCGGCCTTCTCGACTTCAGTGGTTATTCCGCAGGTGACCTCGTAGAAGAAAGGATGGTGCAGTCCTTCGACTGCAAAGAGCAGCAATTGCAGCACACAGCTGCGTTTCATGACAAGCCGCCGAGCGAGCGCGCTTGGGTGGTAATTGAGCTCCTCCATGACCTGACGCACGCGGCGCTGGGTGTCTTCACTGATGTCGCCATAATCATTCAGCACGTGTGAAACCGTGCTCACCGATACGCCCGCTGCCCGTGCAATGTCGCGAATCGTAGGCCTCTGAACAGCGCCGGTCGGCGATCCGTCCACAGGCGCCTCGCAGCCCATGCCAGGTTCAGGGCTTCGCCTTGTCAGATGCTCACGCACATCGTGGCTCAATTCCACACGCCCACCCTCGCAAGTTCGCTCTGAGGCATTCGGAGTGCCGATTGAGAACGTTCGTGGAAACACGAGAGTTTCTATAACGATATAGTTGACAAGTCCATAGTAGGATATCCGCACAGTAGTGTCAAGGGGGGGTGCCTCGCCGCCTCCGCCCCACCTGCTTCGCTGCTGCTCTAGCCAAGACGGGGTGCCGGCGCATTCACCGCGTTCTCCGGCGTCTGTCCGCCTAGCGCCGCAACGACATTCCTGGCCGCGCCCATGGAAATGGCATGGGCCGACTCAGCCGTCAGACCGCTCACGTGCGGGGTGAGTACCACGTTCTCAAGCTCCAGCAAACGAGACTGTCCGATAGGCTCGTCGGCGAAGACGTCCAGCCCTGCCCCGGCCAGACGTTTCTCCTGCAATGCCTCGAACAAGGCGTCCTCGTCTACAATCCCGCCGCGAGCCGTGTTGATCAGGATCGTCGAGGGCTTCATCAGCGACAGTTCCCGCTGGGAAAGCAGATTGCGCGTGCCCTCCGTCAGGGCAATATGGATGCTCACCACATCCGCCGACTGAAGCAACTCGTCCAGCGATGCATAGACCGCCCCGATTGCGCCAGCCCAGTCGCGGTCGGGTGTTCTCGACCAGCAGACCACTTTCATTCCCAGCTTTGCTCCAAGCTCGGCTACGAGTCTGCCGATGTTGCCTGTCCCCACAATCCCCAGGACCTTGCCCCCCAGCTCAAACCCGACATGTCCTTTCCATACACCTGCTCGGACCCTCTTGTCCATCACGGCAATCCGTCTGGCCACATCGAACATGAGCCCGAGCGCCATCTCTGCCACAGCGCGGCTATTGGCCCCCGGCACGTTCGTCACGAAAATACCCCTGCGCGTGGCAGCCTCGACATCGATGTTGTCGTATCCTACCCCGGCTCTGGCCACCGCCTTCAGCCGCGGGCCGTTGGCCAGCACCTTCTCGGTCACCGGATCCAGGCTGACAATCGCGGCGTCCACATCCGTCACCAGCGCGCACATCTCGTCCTCCGTGGCAGTTCGTCTGTGCGGGTTGAGCACGATCTGGTGCCCAGCTTCACGCAGCAGGTCAAAGGGGGCTGCATCCTTTCGTCCGAAAAAGGGGGGTGCCACAAGAACCTTGTAAGCCATGCTCTGAACCTCCTCTGCAAGCGGCAGACTGCTCTGCCAATAGTCCTTTCGAGATTCGGTCCCTGTCCCCTCCTGCGCCGTAGGAAACCGCCGCGCTCCATGACTTGCGTTTGCCTGTTACCACTTGACTTTGCTTGCTCCAGGACGTATACTCTTCTTGAAAGGAGGACTTCGCCGTGAGTGAACGCAAACTGGTGACCGCTCAGGAGCTAGCCTCGATGCTCCAGCTTTCGGTGGAGACCATCTGGCGCTATACCCGCAACGAACGAATTCCCTACCTTCAGCTGTCCAACAGGCAGTACCGCTACGACCCGGATAAGGTCATGCAGCGTCTTGGCGCAAGCGCATGCGGCCAGGCCGATTCGGTGCGCGAAGCCAGGCCCGAGTACATGACGGACAAAGTGTACACATATGAAGACTATCT
>CAYYHF010000038.1:2553-9293 GCA_964471415.1 uncultured Clostridia bacterium
GACCGCGAGCCTATCGCTGGCCAGGCGGCCGATTCGGTGTGCGAAGCCAGGCCCGAGTACATCACGGACAAGACATATACATACGAAGATTATCTTCAGTTGCCGGATGAAGGGCGCTACAGCTACGAAATCCTCGATGGTATGCTGGTCTGCGAACCGGCGCCGTATGTCCAGCACCAGCGAGTGCTGAAGCGTCTGCTACGTATTGTGGAAGACTACTTCGCTCCACAAGATCCCATGGGCGAGGTGCTCTTTGCCCCGGTCGATGTGACACTGTCCGACACGAACGTGATCCAGCCCGACTTGGTCTACATACCCGGCGAAAGCAGCGAGATTGTGGAAGAGAAGCGCATATGCGGCGCGCCTCTTCTGGTTGTAGAGATCCTTTCGAAGTGGACCCGATCCCAGGATCGCGTCAGGAAGCGCAACATATACGAACGCATGCTGATACCCCACTATTGGGTGGTTGACCCGCAGGACGAGATGATCGAAGCCTACGCCCTGCGCGATGGGGCGTACGTGTTGCGAAGCTCCGGGCTTTCAACTGGGGAATTCGTCCATCCCGACTTCCCTGAGTTCGCATTCGACCTCGCCGAGCTGTGGAAGCTGCCCAAAAAGGAGGGCGCCTGACCGGCCGATGCCATCGCGCCGGCGGGTCGGCGCCCCCCCTGCGTCAGCGCCTAGAACGAAAAGCCCAGCGATAGCCAGTGGGAGTCGGGCAACTCCGCGTGAAACTGGTATGCGTAATCCACACGGAGACTCCCAAGCGCAAACCCGGCACCGGCCGTGAAGCCGTACTGCTTATCGGCGTTTGCGGTCGCGCCGGCCCGAACGGCGAACGCCTCGATGATTTGGTACTCAGCGCCCAGGCGCCCGGTGGAGTGCGTGATGTCGTAGTCGGCCGCCAAGGTGAGCCCAGGCGCCGGCCTGAGCGATAGGCCCAGGACGTACCAAGGATCGAACTTGTCCTCGATGCCGCTTTGGAACTCCACCTTCCCCAGCAGGTTCCGCGCCACGGCGCCTAACCTGAACGCATCCAGGTAGGGCAGGGTGATCAGCGCGCCTATGTCGCCGGTCGCGCCGAAGCCCCTGTTGACCTCAACGTCCTGCGTATAGAGCTTGATCGCCGCTCCCAACGCGAGCGGCCCGAAGGCGTGCGCGTATCCGCCCACGAGCGCGCCTTCGCGATAGCCGAATTCCCGAGTGGGGTTGCCGTAGTCATCGGCGCCTGGGACTGTCGACATCAAACCGAACACAGCCGCGCCGATGTTCTTCTGGGCATACCCGGCGCCGAAGTAGTTGCCGGCCCCCAGCAGTGTGGAGTACATCGAGGTCACATCGTGCTGTTCGATCAGGGCCAGCCCTGCAGGGTTGTAGTAGATCGCGTTGGCATCGTCGGCCACCGCCGCGAAGGCCCCGCCCATGCCGAGCGCCCGGGCACCCATGCCGACATCGAACAACACTGCAGTGCCCACGTAGTCTTCTCCCGATTGCGCCGAGGCTGCCGGCGCAACTGCGAGCACGATCATCGCCAGGACGGCTATGACAAGCCAGTTAGCACGTTTCGTCTTCACTCGCCCACCCCCTGTTGGCGGCTGATGACAAGCCGCATGATGTCGGTCTTCACTCCATCGGCGGTAACCATGTAGCATAGGTAGAGGCCATTGGCCAAGGGCTTGCCGGCGTTGTTCGCCAGATACCATTCGAAGTAGGTCAGGCCGCTCTCAATCTTCTGCGAGAACACCTGTCGGCCAGCGATGTCGTACACGTAGAGAGTTGCATCGCCGGAGGCGTTGATGTAGAACCTGACCACGTCAGAAGCGGGATTGGGACCTGCCGCGAAACTGTTGGCCCCGACCGCCGACACGACAAACGGCTGGCTGACGCCGCTGCCTGACACGCCGCTAGACCTTGAAGCAGTCACGCGGACTATGCAGTCGCCGCTCCGACTGAGCTTCGTGAGGTCCCATAGGTAATGCCCATCGTTCTCCTCGTTT
Organism: uncultured Clostridia bacterium; assembly: GCA_964471415.1. Classification (GTDB taxonomy): domain Bacteria; phylum Bacillota; class DTU025; order DTU025; family DTU025; genus UBA5389. Next base: position 4,551 of record CAYYHF010000038.1, read on the forward strand.
GTTGCCAGTGTGGTCCAGGTGTATCCATAATCCAGGGAGTGGTGGATCGTGATGGCGAGTCCCAGCCCGGTGTGGTCCGCAGCCGTCCATCGGATCGGGGTCGAATCAGTGTAAACCCGCCCTGCTGCAGGCTCGGTCACTATCACCACTGGCGTATCCAGCCATGCCAGCGCGCTTGCGAGCAAGGCCGCGGCATCGAAGGGCGGCGCGCCGTTTCGTGAGCCGGCGCCGGCTGCCTCCGGCGGTTCTGGAGCGGACGTGCGCGGGAATGCCTCGAAAGCCACCGCCATGAACACCAGGCGGTGCTTATCGCTGGTGTACCTGAGCGCACAAGGCTTTTCCCCATCGTTGAGGAGAATCGGGGCGGCTTCGGGCGCCACCTCTAGGCTGTCGGTCCAGTCGTCGAAACCTGCGGGGAACACCAGATCGACTCGGTGGGCGCCCCCGGTTATCGGATCGCCTGCCACGCCGGTTACGTAGGCGGTCCCAACGTCATGCTCCACATCCGTCACGTGTAAGTATTCGCGTGCGAAGTCCATACCTCCCAAAGACTTGAACGCGAGTTGGAACATGACTTCCTGGCCGGCAAGGAAGAGATGCCCGCCGCTACTCAGAAAATCGGCTACAGCCGTCTGTTCGGCATCGTTTAACCCCCCTAGCTCACCGCAGTTCCACACCACGCGGAACCTGTCGAGACCGGCCCGTCCGCCGTACTTGCCGGTCACAATCGAGGGCATGACTGACACGTAATCCTGCCCAATGGCTTCGAAGGCGGCGAAGAAGTAGTCCTCGGTGTCAGAATTGGAATCATCATCGTCGACGAACACAACACCGTTCTCATTGACTACGGTTACAGCGATGAAGTCGCGTCTGGACTCGCCGCGCTCGTCAGTTACAGTTAGGATAGCTGCGTACAGCCCGGGTTCTTCGAAGGCCATGGTGAACGTCCGGCCCGCCTGGGGGTCGATAGGCCCCGCGGGGCCATCGAATTCCCACGCATAAGCAATGCTATCGCCATCGACATCGTGAGCTTCAGCGATGAATGTGACCTCCTCGCCCGCTTTTGCAAAGTAGATGTCGGCTTCTATCCTGTCGATGATCGGCGGGATATTGATCGCGCCCATCAGGTATTCATAGATCTTTCCGAGAAAGCATTTTGAGTTATTGGGATCGGGATTCGCCGGTTCGCCCGGCTCTGGCCCGAGGATGGGGATCTCTTCCCACGGCACTGTGGTGAACACAAGGCGGCAGGTTTCGTCCGCGTACCGAAGCGCCGGCCATATCTCCTCTCCGTAGTCTTCGTTTTTCAGGATCGGCCTGGCATTCAGGTCGGGCAGAAGCGCATCCTCCAGTCCAAGCCCGATGGCGCCGTCAAACGACATGCCGTTGGTGATCACATCGCCGTCGATTCCGTCCCAGCGTCCCATGGGGACGTTATCCGCATAGTCCCATACATGAAGATGCTGGGCGGCAAACGGAGTCAATCCGCAATCGCTAAGGTACTCCGGCGCGATCATGAGGAGTCTTCCGCCGTTGTCCAGGAATCTCCCCAGGTAGTCTTCCTGATCGGGAAGGAGCGTATCGCTCCAGGAGAACGATGTGTTCCACACGAGCATTCTGTCGCTGAAGTCATCAGGCAGGCCCAACGGATACCGAGAGTCTACCACCACGCAGCCTAGCTCGTTCTGCTCGCAGGCATAGAGAAAGTAATTCTCAAAGTCGAACCCGCCGTCATCGTCGACGAATATGACGGTTCCGGGGTTTGCGACCACAACCTGAACCGGCCGCTTCGACTCGATGCCTTCGCAAGTGACAGCGTGGAAACAGGCCAGATACGCTCCCTCCTCCTGGTATGTGTGGGACGCCTCATATCCGACCACGTTTTCCGAACCATCGCCGAACGACCACCACACCTGCTCGACAGCGACTGGGTACTCCACCGAGGCAGACAAATTCACCGTCAAAGGCGCGGCGCCAAAGGTCGTGTCAGCCGAGGTCGAGGTTATCTTCACAGGAAATTGCAGCTTGACGGCATTGGCTACGTTGAGCCGTCCGCCGCTTGTCATCCTGCCGCAAAAAGCGGGGTTCCCATCCACCGCCAGCAGCAGCGCGTCCTTTACGGTCAGGTCTCCTTCGCTCCATCCTTCGGCCCCCGGATAGAGGGGCATATCCGGGTACTCCGCCGATACCAGGGCAGCCGCGCCTGACACGTGCGGAGTGGCCATTGAAGTACCGCCCATCCAGATGTAACCTGCTCCGGCATAGGCCGAGATTATCCAGTAGCCAGGAGCTGCCAGATCAACGCTCTCCGCGCCATAGCACGAAAAACCGGCCAGACTGTCATTCCAGTCAGACGCTGCAACAGCGATGATGTTCGGCAGATCATACGATGATGGATAGTGTGGCATAGCATCATTGTCCACCGCATCATTTCCCGCAGATGCAATGAACAGCATGCCCGAGTTTGCGATGGCTTCTCGAAGCGCCTCGCTGTATCCGCCTCCTCCCCAGGAGTTGCTGGCGACCTTGGCACCCATCATCGAAGCGTAATTGAGGGCGTCGATCGCGTCCCAAGTCGATCCGCTTTGCCCGTGGATGAACTTGCAAGACATGATTTTCGCCGTCCAGGCCACGCCGGCGACTCCCCTGCCATTGTTGCCCTCAGCGCCTATAGTGCCCGCACAGTGCGTCCCGTGTCTATCGGCGGCTTGATTGTCGAACACCGTATTGTCATCGTTGGCAAAGTCCCATCCGTATACATCGTCGATGAATCCGTTGCCATCGTCGTCGATGCCGTTGTCAGGTATCTCGCCGGGATTCCGCCAGATGTTGTTGGTAAGGTCAGGATGGTAGACATCGATTCCGGTGTCGATCACCACCACCAGCACCGATGATGCATCAGTGCGCACACTCCAGGCCTCAGTCGCGCCGATGTCGCATCCCGGCAGGCCCTTCTCCCAGAACACCCCGGGATAGAAGTCCTGACCGTAGTTCCTCATTCCCCAAAGGCGCCAGAAATGGGTATCGTTGGGGATCACAGGTGCCTCCGGGTACCACAGGTAGTTAGGTTCTGCATACTCAACGAACTCACACGCCCCGTATGCCATGGCAGCATCATCCACGCTCATGCTGGCCGGGACTCCCACCAGGAACACTTCGGCATCCGGGCCGACACAGGCGGAGCCCAGGATTTGGGCGCCCATCCGCGCGCAGAACGCGCCCAGCTTTTCGGCCACAGATTCAGCACTCGCGCCGGCGACTTCGGGCGCCTTCTTGAGCCTCACAATGATCTGGCCATCGACGTACTCCGGAACACGAATCCCCCTGTCGACTGGCAGTATCTCCTCCGAACCTGCAGATGCGTCCGACATAGACAGCAAATGCAGCCCTGAGCTGTCAATGGCGCGGACATGGCTTGTGAGCACAAGCGCAAGAAACGCAAAAGCCAGTGCTGCCATAGCTGCGATCCGCGCGCCTCTTTGAGCTCTGGTCTTCAACACATTCGTCCCCCCTCGCAGATTATTGGGTCTTAGAAAACCAGTGAAGTCGGCATCACCTCCGCTTCTCGCAGTCGTGATCCAGTCCGTTTGCACATGATCGATGCATCGGCAGCGCATTGAGACACATTAAGACTTCAACGCGTTGATTACATTACCTTCCATAAAAGTCGATATAATACTGACTTGCGGTGCAGGATGTGGCGCAATTGCTTCAGAATCGTGACCAGATACGCTGGAGCGCAGTACTTGGTGTAGCTATCGGCTGTATCGCCATTCTTCGGTTCAGGTGTGAGATTGTGTCGAGGAACGCTGCCGGCGCGCTGTGTGTGGGCCAAGACCGAAGGCGTGCGGCCCGTAGGTCGGAAGGTCCGTGACCCTTAGGCGGGCGCCCGTGTCTTGACTTTATATGCCATAGGTGCTATTCTATTGATATGGGGACCCGCCGCGGATCCTCGCGTCTTAGCCCAACACGTTCATGCAACTCCTCGGCTAAGGCGGTTCATGATGGAATGGTTCATAGACAGTTGTGTGCACGGTGAATTCACCGGCCAAGCATCTGCTTGTCTGGAGGATTGATCCAAGCCAATGGAGCAAGACTGCAATTGCGTCTGCGAACCTGCCGGACTGCCGTCAGCTGCAACCAACGCCACAGCGAATAAGATACTGGATGAGGACCGCCAGTGCCACGATTGGTACCGGTTTGTGTTGTCGTTCCCGCCGCACCTTGTGCGCGACTATATCGACCGATTTGGCCTGACTCCGCAAGATACTGTACTCGATCCGTTCTGCGGAACCGGCACAACGCTTGTCGAGTGCAAGAAGCAGGGCATCGCGGGCGTTGGGCTGGAAGCTAACCCGCTCGTCTGTTTCGCGGCGAAGACCAAGGTGGACTGGAGTCCCGACTCTGACGGACTGCTGAAACACGCTCGTTTTGTATCGGACGCGGTTTTGAAAGCGCTGGCTCAGGATGGGATTGAGGATACTCCTATGCTGCTTGGGTCATGCGCGATGCCCCTGAACATGAGGACTCTTGCCCGCGAACAGCAGGCACTACTGCTGAAGAACAGCATCAGCCCGCTGCCTCTTCACAAGACGCTGATTCTGCGCGATGCAATACAGGATGGGCACGACACGCCGTATTGCGACCACGAGTTGCTGGCACTCGCCAAAGCCCTGGTTTTCTCCATTGGCAATCTGCACTTCGGTCCCGAGGTCGGTGTGCGCGATGTCAAAGCCGATAGCC
>CAYYHF010000038.1:9393-12760 GCA_964471415.1 uncultured Clostridia bacterium
GGCAATCTGCACTTCGGTCCCGAGGTCGGTGTGCGCGATGTCAAAGCCGATAGCCCGGTGGTGGCCCCATGGCTGCAGGAGGTCCGCAATATCTCCGATGACCTTTGCACGCTGCAACATGTTCCGGGTGGGCCGTCTACAGTACTGCTAGGCGACTCCCGTGACATACTGGCGGAAATTGAGGATGGTTCCATCAGCGCAGTCATTACCTCGCCGCCGTACCCCAACGAGAAGGACTACACGCGCACCACCCGACTGGAGTCCGTGATCCTTGGCTTCATGTCGTCTAGGGAAGACCTGCGCGCCATCAAGCGAAACCTGGTAAGGTCCAACACAAGAGGAGTCTACAAAGACGATGCGGACGATCAATGGGTGCTCAGTTTCAAACGCATCCATGACCTAGCTGACCAGATTGAAGAGCGTCGGGTCAAGCTCGGCAAGACCTCCGGATTTGAACGCATGTACAACAGGGTTGTGCGTCTGTATTTCGGCGGCATGGCCCGTCATCTGGCTTCTCTCCGCCGGGTCCTGCAACCTGGGGCTCATCTGGCATACGTAGTCGGCGATCAGGCATCCTACCTGCGGGTGATGATACGCACCGGCGAAATCATCTGCGATATCGCCGCATCCCTCGGATACGAGGTAGAATCGAGAGATCTGTTCCGAACTCGCATAGCGACGGCAACCAAAGAATGGCTCAGAGAAGAAGTCGTTGTGCTCCGATGGCCGGGGGAGGGCTGAGCAAGAGTGAGTAGAAATCGGTACGACCGGATGATCGAAGAGGTATTCCTGTCGGCGTACTCTGAAGGCGCATCATCCGTGGAATTCTCCCGTGATGAACTCGAGAAGGCGGCGGAGGGAAAGGAATGGGTCATCCGGCTAGCGGGCCGATCCACATACTGCTTCGAACTCAGAGATCACATCGACCTAACTCCATCGCGTTTACTCCACGCGATAAAGGTTCCCGATGCCACGCCAGGCATTGTGGAGCCCGAGGAAGCCGGCAACTTGGTCAGGTAGTCGCACGCTCAGGACGCAAAACCAATCCGGAATTCGCGCGCGCTGCAGAACGCGAGCGAGCCCGATGCCGTAAGGAGCTGCCGAATGGATCGGCGAAGCGCAGGGCAGAAAGGTGCCCGGGCTAATCGGGGTGGCACCACGGCCGAATGCGAACAGCCGGACATCATCGCAGGTTGCTGCGGCGGAGGAAGCAACTTCGGCGGCCATGGGCATTTCTATCTGTCGGCCTACGATGATCAGCAGGCCGGGCACCTGCGGCCAGCTCATATACCGGCGTTGGCAGCATCCTGAGGACCCCGACCACAGTCGGCAGCCGCACATGCTATACTGTAACTACACAGGCTATCAGAAGGAGGTACGGTGTCTATGCGTCCGCCATTGCCGCCCCCTGGTTTCGATGATATCCCAATGGCCGAAAAGCTAGAGTACGTCCTGTCTCTCTGGGACCGAATAGCCATTGATGCTGAGCAAATTCCAGTTCCCGAATGGCATCGGGAGATACTTCGAGAGCGTATCCAACAGATGGATGCCCACCCGGGCGATTCTGTAGATTGGAGTCAGGTACATAGCGAGATCATTGGTGATTTGCAGAAGGGGAAACTTGACCAATGACTCCGAGGTTCACTCTTCATCCTGCCGCGCGGACAGATGTATCCGAAGCAGCTCACTGGTACGAGATGCAGCGTCCTGGGCTCGGAGTTGAGTTCCTTGGCGAGCTAGATCGGCTGCTGGCTCGGATCGCTGACAACCCATTCCAGTTTTCACTCATTGAAACCGGAGTGCATCGGGGTATGCCGCGCCGATTCCCATTTGCGGTGTACTTCCTTGTACAAGCAAGCCACACAGAAGTCATTGCAGTGTTGCATCTACGCCGCATGCCCTGAACATGGCAGACTCGAAAGTAGAGCAGACCGCCGTTGCCTACGGCTACGAACCTTCATGGTTCTGACGCGGCATCGAGGACACCCAAGCTCAAGGATCCACACGCCCTTGCTCCCCATCGGCAATCCCTACTGTCTTCTCCTGCGCCGAGGAAGCGTATCACGCCAGAAAGAGTCCGAAATCGAGTGACCGCCCACCTGGCAGGCCCGCCGCCCCAGGCAGGTCATCCGTGCAGCGAGCTCTCTAGCGTATTGCTCAGGCACGCCATGGTCGATCATGACGCTCTTCATCGATCGTCTGAACCGCCTGGCACCCAACGCGAGAGCGACCGACTCATACAGCAGCATCGGCACCATCCTGATGGCCCCAACGACTATTCGCGCCACTGCGTAAACCGTTTCTCCCGGCGACATGGGCGTCACCTCACCAAAAGCGCGATGGGCCCTGCGCTGAGGGCCCCAATCGCAAGGTTACTCCTTCTCGGCCCTGGATTTCCTGCCGTCCATCGACATTACATCAGTGAAGCGCTCGAACTGGCGGAGGAAGGCCAATGTCAATTCGTAGGCCTTGGCATCGGGAATGCCTTTGTCCACGAGAGACTTGTAGAAGCTTCCCACAGCATCGCCCATGCCAGCGCCCGCCTCAGCCGAGAAGAAGGATTCTCTGACCGCCTTCATCATCCTGGGTACCTTCTCGCTGACCACATCGAGCAACTCGCTGATTTCCTTAACCGGTATCTCGTTTTCCGACATATTCTCAAACCCCCTTTGGTTGCTAGAATGCTATCGTTATCGGCCCCACCCTGAGATCACGCGCAAAGTCGCCCGCGCTCAGGCACCGGTACACGCGGTATGCTCTGCGAATCCAGCCTAACCCGGGGCACTGCAACGCCAACTGATCTACCACGGCCTCCGCCAAAACTGCCCGGCGTTCCGCAAGCCTGTCGGCGTTGCTGTGAGCGCCGGTTGCCTGCGGCATATCCATCGAGTGGAGTGTATGAAGACTCGCAAAGACCACGTTCAGCTGACCTTGCTTGGGCGAGCATCCAGCGTCCACTGTGTGCTTGAACGACTCCGCCAACCGCAACACACAGGCCAGCTCATCCTGGCAGGTTTCGCAGGAAGCCAGATGAAGCGCGACCCTGGCTTCGTCCTGTTCTGACAGGCGGCCGTTGACCACCAGAGGAAGCAACTGCTCTATGGATTCACAACCTGATGACTCGCGTCCCCGCAATCCGCGTCCCTCCTGTCTAGACTCTGACACGACCTGCACCCCCTCTCCAGGATCTCCTGTAGCTGACGACGAGCGAAGTACATCCGACTCTTCACAGTGCCGGCCGGCACTCCGTGCACAGAGGCAACCTCGTTGTACGACATGTCCATGTAGAAGACCATGTAGAGCAGCTCTCGTTTCTCCAGGTCAAGCTCGATCAGGGCTGCGGCGAGGTCGACCCGGTCAGGTATCG
>CAYYHF010000038.1:12860-14398 GCA_964471415.1 uncultured Clostridia bacterium
TTCTCCAGGTCAAGCTCGATCAGGGCTGCGGCGAGGTCGACCCGGTCAGGTATCGCGTCCTCCAGCGGCCCGGTCGGCCGGCCCGCTTGCGTGGTAACCCCCGCCGCGCCGGGCTCCGAGGCATCTCCGAAGTCGCTCATAGACACAGTCGGGGGCTTTGCTCTGATATAGTCGATGGTCTTGTTCCTCGCTATCGTCATCACCCACGAGCATACGTTCGCGACCATCGAGAGACCCTCTCTTCCTCGCCATAGCGCGATCATCGTCTCCTGCAGGATATCCTCCGCGACCTCGCGACTTCCGGTCTGCAGCATCCCGTATCTGAACACATCGGCCGCATACGCATCGTACAGCTCCCGAAACGCATCCACATCGCCGTACGCGGCCCTCACCACAGCGTCTTCGCCAATACGGCTGCTTCGAGGTGTCTTCACATCACACATCCCCCCGATCGCTCCAGCCTCCAGGTTCCTTGCGCGGCCCGCTCGCCCTGTCGTGCACGCACTGGACTGCTTTCTCCTGCCGCCAGACGATTCCTTCGCCCATTTGGCGCGTTCACTATGTAAGTCGGGGTTCGATTGGTTTGGGTTCAATCGTCCCATTTGCAGGCGAGCAACCGATGGCTTCACTGAGGCGAAAGACAACCTCCATTAGCCATGGGCAAAGAGCGCGTTCGCTGCTCTTTCGGCAAGGCGCCCAGGGAGAACAGCGGTCTGTCTCCCGGCTTTTCTGTTTGTCCCGCTCGTTCTCGGCAAACTGGTCGGCGGTTCTGCGTAGCCGTTCCACTCAGGACGCCAGTAACGCGCCTAATAGCTGAGCCCGAGATGGCGCTCAATAGCCTTCCGGATTTCGGCCCTGATACAAGGGTCGTCTACCCGACCGAACTCTCTCCCAAGACGGCTTTTTGATACGGTACGTATCTGGTGCGCCAGTACAAGCGAGTCCCTATCCAGATGGGCAATATCGCGAGTGAGGAGAACCTCAGTGGGGTAGACTCTACGGCCTGTCCGCATAGACGCTATCGGCAGCACAGTCAGGATCGAAAGGTTCTGGTTTACCTCTTCCGCGGACACAACCAGAACCGGGCGTTTGCCCGCCTGCTCAGAACCAACGGCAGGATCGAGATCTGCCCAGAATATGGACCACTGATAGCCTACCATCGGGGGATCATCTCCGCGCTCTCGCGGTCAGCATGTCGAAAATCGTATTCGATGGTCTCGATGTCGCGCAAGAACTCGGGGTCAGAGGCCGCGCTCTCCATAGCCCGCCGAAAGTCTTCTCTCTCAAGGTCCGCAATGTACCGCTCGACAGCTTCCCTTACAGCAGCGTTGGCAGACCGGACTCGCTTGCTGCGGGCTAGTATTCTCAGCTTATCGACCAATGAAGCCGGAAGAGCCACCGTCATCTTCTTTAGCCTTGCACTATCTGCCATACTCATTCGCCTCCCCAGAAGTACTGTATCGGCATACTGCGCTCGGCGCAAGGATCCCCTGGGATCACTAGAAAGTCCACCCATGCTCTAGCATCGGCGCCCGCGG
>CAYYHF010000039.1:0-14365 GCA_964471415.1 uncultured Clostridia bacterium
CGTCTTTCGCGGGCGTCACTGTCACAGTGCCCTTGAGTCCGCTCTTGCTCCATGTTCCATCGCTGGCAGTGGTAACGGAACCGTACCCTCCACTGAAGGCTATCGTAACTCCGCCTACACCGACCCCGCCCGAGTCGGCCACTCGACCCGAAACGGCATAGGACGGCTGCTGCACTGGTGTCCCCGTGAAGTTCACGCTGCTCTTGCCGCTGGTTACCTCGCGGGTTGCAGGAACGAACGTGTAGCCGTCCTTGGTCGGTGTAACGGTCGCTTTCTTGGGCAGAAGGAAATGCTTACTCCAATAGCCGTTGCCATTGGTGTATGCGGGATCGGCGCCGTTACTGAACTGTAGCTTGACGTTACCAATCCCCGCCCCGTTGTCATCTACCACCCTACCCGATACTCCATATGCGATTGGGACGTGGTACAGCTGGATGGGGTCGGTTTTCCAGTTCTCACTGATGGACCAAGCCAGCCAGCGAAGTTCAAGAGATGCGCCTTCAACGCACGCCAAGCCAACGCCCAGATCGTATTCCCAGGTCATCTCTGACGGGCTGAGCTTTGATTCCGCCTCGAGCTGGCCATAGCCATACAGTTCTGCGAACGGGCCGACCACTCCGTAGAGCAAACCATCGATCTTCGCTCCTGCAAAAGCGAAAGCGGACGCTTTGCCGCTGAGCGTAGGTTCGCGGGCGCTCCAACCATCGCCAGTTATCCGATGGACGGGCGAAAATCCTTTGCCCTTCGCCCATTCCAGTCCCACTTCGTATCCCCTCTTCAAGTTGAATCCGGTTTCCAACCCCACATCTATCTGACCTTCTGCCCCGGCGATGAAACTCAGGCGCGTGTGGATGTTTACTCCCGTGTAGGGAGTGATGATCGGTCCCGGGATCGTGGCTAGTACTACCTCCTTCCTCGGCATTGTTTCGGATGCTTCCGAATGAAGCGAGAGGTCCGATTCCATCCCTGTCTTTACTACAAACTCTACATTCTTGATCCCCGACCAAATGCTCAGATCCACCTCGAGTACAATATCACCAGGTCGGAATTCCACGAATCCCTGATCTGTTTGCCGACACTGTCTGTCGTCACGGTTTTCTAGACGAAGCGATTCGCGAGCCCATTGGGACTTTGACGGATCCCGTAGTAGGCAAACTTGGATGGCTTGCCTGTAAGCGATAGGTAAGCTAGAATATTGATTTGATGAATGCGCCGTGAGTTTCATTCGATTGGCATGTTTGAAGTTGTGGTACGTACTACTATCCACGATCAGATACTGTACTGCCGGCGCCTCGATCTAGTTGGAAGGATAGTGTTGGGCTGATTGAGATTTCAGTAGTTGTAAGGGGAGGGGCAATGCATCAATGGCGAAGCGGATAGGGATTCTTACAGGCGGAGGCGACTGTCCTGGGCTCAATCCTGCGATTCGAGGAGCGTCTATGAGGCTTCTAGATGAAGGATATGAAGTCGTTGGCCTTGCGCAGGGATGGAAAGGGCTATTGGAGAAACTCGAAATGCCAATCGATAAGGCATATGTCGAGGAGATACTTTGGCGAGGCGGCACAATCTTGGAGTCATCTCGAACCAACCCATACAGTATGCCAGGCGGTGTTGAGAAGGCAAAGGCCGGTTTTCAAGAACTAGGCCTAGATGGCTTGATTGCAATAGGGGGAGACGACACACTTGGCGTTGCAGGAAGGCTGTACAATGAGCATGGGCTGCCAATGGTAGGTGTCCCGAAGACCATGGACAATGATGTGGGCGGTACAGAGTACTGCTTTGGTTTTGACACAGCGGTAACAGTTGCAGTGGATGCTGTTGAAAGGCTAAGGGATACCGCCCGTTCACATAGGCGAACTCTGGTTCTCGAGGTTATGGGGCGTTATGCAGGCTGGGTGGCCCTGTATACCGGTATGGCAGGAGGAGCGGATTGGATACTTATTCCCGAAGTTGAGCTTGATTGGGATGAGATGTGTTCATCACTTATGAAAGAGAGGAGGCGTGGGAAGAACTACAGTGTTATTGTCGTATCAGAAGGCATAGCCATCCATGAAGAAGCGGATACAGGCGAAGTAGACGCATTTGGCCATGAGAGGCTTAGCCTGAAGGGTGTAGGAGAGCGGGTAGCTAACGAAATAGAAAAGAGAACCGGGTTACAGACAAGATCTTCGGCTATAGGATATGTGCAGCGTGGCGGTTCTCCCACAGTATTCGATAGGATGCTCGCGACCCGAATGGGGTATCTCGCAGGGGACATGATCGCAAAAGGCAATTATGGGACAATGGCTGCTATGGTGAAGGGCGACATAGTACCGGTTAGCCTGGAATTAGCAGCAGAGACCAGGACAGTGCCGAAAGAATGGTATGAGCTGGCCAAGACATTCTTCAAGGAGAAGTGATCGCGGGCTTTGGGAGCATGACAATGCAAGCTGCCTTTTTCTTAGCCGTCCTCCACGGATGGCCGGGGAGCCTGAAGCAGTGATGCCGGAGGCTCCTACCAACACACCCCAACGCTGCGCAGATCCTGGTCGCACCAGTCTATCTGCTTCTGAACTAGGGCCTCGTGTAGCTGGACGGAGTGTATCTGGGCGCCGGACAGGCCGACCATGCGCCCGTGTTTGCCATTCACCAGCATATCAATGGCTGCTATGCCGAAACGGGTCCCCAGGACGATATCGGCCGCATCCGGTTCCAAACCGCGCAGGATGAAGCCCAGGTCACTTGTTCGCACGCTCTGCGGCGATCTAAGACTCAATTGCAGCCCGATTGCGCGGCGCATGATCTGGCCCACGCCGCCGAGTTTGGGATTGCCGTGCTCGTCGAAACTGGGGTCCTCGGAAAGCAACGCCCGCACGACTTCGGACTGACCTGACGCCTTTACAAGGACGGGATCACTGGAATGGATCTTTATCCCCTCAGCCACAATCACACTGCAGTATCCCTTGGCTTCATATATGTCGCCTATGCGCGCGATTACGCGCTCCAGGACTACCGGACGCTCGGGTATGAGTATTACATCGGCCTGGCCGGCGATGCCGATTTCACAAGATAGCCAGCCCGCTTGGCGCCCCATGACTTCCACAACGGAGATGCGGCGATGCGTACGGGCGGACACCGTAGTGCTCCTCATGGCTCTGGCGCCGAAGTTCACAGAGGTAGCATATCCAAGCGAGACATCGGTTCCGGATATATCGTTGTCGATGCCCTTCGGCGCTCCGACAACCGGAACGCCCGCGGCGTCCAGTTTGGAGGCTGTGCCCATAGTATCGTCGCCACCTGTGAGAAGGATACCATCGACTCCGAGGCGCTTCAGGTTGGCCACCAGCTTCTCGGGAAACCCGAGCGCAGTGTTCTTGGCTGAAAAGGGAGCGAATCTTGCCGAGCTCAGAATAGTGCTGGGCTGACTGCTCAGGCCGACTAGCTCGGATGCTCGCAGAGGAACCGTGTAGTCCTCCGGTCGATCCGCACAGGCTCCCTCAAAAGCATCGCGAATGCCAACGACCTCCAGACCGTAGGCTTCCGCCGCACGAGCTACAGCCGAAGCTATAAAGGCGTTCAGGCCGGCACAGTCACCACCGCCTGTCATTAGGGCAATGCGTTTCATGACAGTTCCCCCTTATCACTGATATGTCGTCTGTTTTGCTAGATGGTTCGCTATTATCGCCGTTCTACCTCCCACATAGCCCCCCCTGCTGGAGAATTATGCAAGGCACCACTCGTGGTCGCCGGCAACGGCCGGATCGGATGGCAGGCACGGCGGGCGCAGTGTCGATGGGGCACAGTCTGTCCTGTTGGGGCATACAGCGGGGCCAGGGCCTTACCACAGACCCTGGCCTCCGAGTTGTGCAGCGGCGGACTTATTGGATTACCGTTGCAGCGTTACTTCTACTCAACGTTCAGGATAGTGATTCTGCCCTCCAGCTTGGGGTTGACAACGCCCTTGCTTCGTACGTATTCAGTGAAAGCATCGCGCAAGTAGAGTTTGGTGTCCAGTAGTATCTTGCAGCTCTTGAGCATGGTGTAGTGGTCGCCGCCGCCTGTGAGGAAGTCGTTGGCTACCACGCGGTATACCCTGTCAAGCTCGATGGGCTTGCCGTCCATGCTCACCGATACGATTCTGGAGCCTGCTTCGCGGGCAGCATCGAAGGTGTACTCCACACCCGACACCTGCAGGAACTGACCTGCCGCGGAAGGGTAAGGAGCCACGCCGTTCTCCAGAGCCTCCCATACTGTGCGACCTGTAGCCTCTATCACTACCACTCTGTTGTCGAAGGGAAGCACGGTATAGGCGTCCTTTAGGGTGATAGTGCCTTCCTTGATCGAGGCCCTGATTCCGCCCCCATTCTGAAAGGCGATGTCGGCGTCTGTGAAGTGCTTTAGGGCATCGGCAACCAGGTTGCCCAGATTGGATTCCTTCAAGCGGACTGTGGCGCGCTCGCCGTCCAGGAACACGCCGGTGCTGCCGATGGGCTCTGCCATCTTGGCGTTGAGCTCGGTTGCGTAGTCTGCGATAAGGTCTGATATGAGTTCGTCCTCGGGCAAGTTCTCCGTGATGAACAGGTGCCCGGAGTTGAACCCGATTATCTCATTGCCCAGGAAGTTCAGGTTGAGGATAACTACAGCTTCGCTGTGCTTGCCTGGGGAGATCAGCCAGGTGTTCCCGATGAGTTGGGGGAAGGCCACAACATCGTTGCCGCCTCCCATTTCGAAGTCGATACCATCGACCCGCTGGGGGAGTATGTAGTTGTCGCCGTGCAGATGAGCCAGGGCGATCACAACGTCTACCTTGTCCCGTATAGCTTCAACCTCTTCAGCTGCGGATTTGAAGTGGTCCTCAAAAGTGATCCCCTTCACGTTGTTGGGGTGTGTGTATACCGCGCTTCTGTCGTCGGTGAGTCCGATGATGCCGAAACTTCGGCCTGCCCTCGTCAGCACAATGCTGGGGATCAGGTAATCGGGGCGGCGTCCGTTGCGATATGTGTTGGCCGAAAGGAACGGGAAGACCGCCAGACCGGCGTTACGTTCCATCACGTCCTGGGGGAAGTCGAAGTCGTGGTTGCCTATGGCCATGGCATCGTAACCCATGTAGTTCATGACTTCCATGACGGGCTTGCCTTCGAACAAGTTCGCCACGTTGGTGTTGTAAGGAGCATCGCCTACATCCACTAGGATCACATCGGGGTTGTCGGCCTTAAGATCCTTCACGAGCTTGGCCATTCTGGACATTCCGCCGATGGCGTACGTAGAGGCGCCGGGCTTGTAGGGCTCCAGGTGACCGTGAATATCCGCAGTGACAAGCACCGTGACCGTGGCGAACCCGTTACTCCCTGCAACCTTCTCAACCAACTCGGCGGCTTGCATCCGGCTTATGGGTGCATCGCTCCAGTCAGCGGCGTCTATGCCGAAGGCCGCTTTGAGCCGAGCGTTGCGGTCGGACTGCGGGTCGATACCGAATACGATGCGTCCCAGCGCCTCAACGAATACGGCGCCTGCCATGGGTTCATCCGGCCTGAACAGCCCATCGCCTTCGTCAACGGCGCGCACCTTGTAGAGACCTTCAATGAACTCCACCGCGCTGTGGTCGGAGATGTCGAACGCCGAGGGCATCGCAAATCCTTCGTCAATGACCCCGAGCGTGTCAGTGTATTCGAACTTCTTGGGCACCGGGTCGGGCGTCATCAAGGGCTTGACCGTTGCCAATCGAAAGGCGTGGACCAGTAGCTCTGCCGCCTCAGCTCCCGTAATGGGGTCTTTTGGACGCGCCAAGGTCAGTTCTGCTAATGCGGCGGCTGCCTTGGGATTGACCGCGGCGAGCTGAGGGGCTCCCGCGGCTCCAACCGAAAGCACAAGTGCCAGGATGAGCGCTAGACTGATTAGCGGAGTCAGGTTGCGTTTCCTCAACATTGAGTGAACCCCCTATGCAAAGATTGAAACTCGAGCACACTGAACCCAATTCGCGGTTTCCCCGCCAAGTCCTGTAGTCCTTCTCAATGAACTACGGAATATCCATTGGATCCAAAGCAGGCGGCATCCGCGATTTCGACACTGTGCGGAAAATGGTGGAAGCCGGCGCCGCCAGGATTGGAGCGAGCGCCAGCGCAGCGATTGTGGGGGCGATCTCAGGGCGCGTTGGAGCGGGGGACAGCCCGGCCTGCAGAAGGGAGAACCCCAACTATAGCGAACCATTAGTAGGACTGTGTCCTGTAGGTCACAAAACGGGAGACACCTTCTTTGTAAGTAAAGGCCTTGCGCCGTCCGGTCTGTGAATGACCGCTCTTTCCGCGCTTGTCCCGGCAATATCCGTGCCTATGGTGGGCGGCAGCTTTCCATGGGAGGATGATCCGGAACGCACTATGCGGGCATGCCAGGACTACAAGAACTCGGTTATGTTCGAAGTCAGGAGAGTTGAGGGTTCCGCCGAGAAAACGCAAGGCCAGTGAAGGTAGATACAGAATGTCGATTACAGTAGCCGAGGCTTTGAGGATCGGGGCGCTCAGGCAGTGCAAGCTGCTTGCGGGGGCTTCGGGGATCAACAACGTGATAAACTTCGTCGACAACATGGAAGTGCCCGACATAACTCCATGGCTTCAGAGCAATGAACTGCTTGTAACTACGGGCTATTCGATCAAGGACGATCACGATGCTCTCGCCCGACTCATCGAGGATCTAAAGCAAGTCGGCGCAGCAGGCCTTGCCATCAAGACCCGCTTCATGGGCGACATTCCCGATGACATTATCCAGCTAGCCGATGGGCTAGGACTGCCTCTGATCGAAATACCGAGCGAAGTGCCGTTCATCCAGATTACGCACCCTCTCATGAAAGCTATCGCAAACAGACAGACGTGCAGCCTGGAATTTTCGGAGACGGTTCACAAGGCCCTCACTGCGGTTGAGCTTGAGGGAAACGGTTGTGAGGATATTGCCAAGACGCTGCACGGCCTCATAGGCAATACTGTGCTGATAACCGACAGGCATCTTCGGATCCTGGCCATGGCCGGCCCTCTTTCCATGTCGGACCTACCACTGGAGGATATAGATGAAGGACAGGGAACTGAACACAAGCTTCGCATAGGAAAAGCCAAACTGGCTACGATGTTGAGAGCCTACAACACCGAAACGCTGCGCATCGATGGATGTCCGTGGAATTTCTGCTACAGGCCTGCGCGCGCCAAAGATCGGGTCTATGGTTTCGTTTTCGCGATAGAGCAGGAAAAGCCCCTCAGAGACCTTGAGCTCATCGCGCTGGAGCACGCAACTACCACGACATCGCTTGAGTTCGTGAAACAGGAGCTCATACACGAGCAGCTCAAGATGGTGGAATACGATTTCTTCACTGAGCTGCTGCTCGGCAGTATTGAGAATCATCAAGAGGCCCAGCAAAGAACCAAGCTGCTGGGATGGCCGCAACCTCCTTGGTCGCTGGTGATAATGGACATCGACGATTTCTCGTCCTGCATAGCTGATCTAGACGAACCTGCGATACATAGGATCAAGGATGAAATCCACGACATCATCGCAGACGAGATGGGCAATGAGAAGAGCGTCTTTGCTCTTTTGGGCACGAGCGATAGCTTCATCTTCTTGTTCTCCGCGAAGACGATGAAGCGCAGAAGCCCAATAGAGGAGTCTATCGAAGCCGCCAACGCTAGACTGTTTGAGGAGACGAACCTGTCCATGTCGGTGGGCATATCAAGGCAGATAGACGATGTCATGGGAATTCCCGAGGGGCATAAGCAAGCGCAGCTGGCGCTGAGGATAACCAGGCTCGTCAAGGGAGCGGGGAGCATAGGTCGCTATGAGCATTTCGCCCTAGAAAGGGCCTTGCTTGATCTGGCCGGCAGCGAGGCTTTGCGGCAGTACTATGAGGAGACCTTGGGCAAGATAATCGAGTATGATTCGACGAACGATGGCGAGCTCATCAAGACAATAGAGGCCCTAGTAAAAAGCGCTGGCAATAGAAGCCGAGCCTCGAAGGCCCTCTACATACATAGAAACACGCTTGCCTATAGGGTCAAGCTAATAGAAAGGCTTTCCGGGCTCAACCTCTCGAACTCGGCGGATCTTGTCGCCATTGCTATCTTGCTGAAAGCCAGGCCGTTCATGTGATTGTGCAGTGTGCACAATTGACCCCCCGCGGATTCGTTCCAGTTGAATACAGGGAGCAAATGCTTGCTTAGCGTAATAGACAAGCAAGGGAGTTGCGTTTTACTTCTGGACAAGAGAAATGCATCAAGACAAATACACTATTGAGGGGGACAACAATGAAGACCGTCAGATTTGCATCGCTCACGCTTGCGTTGGCTCTCGTAGTGGTCCTAACTCCGATGGTCATAGGAGCGGAGCCGATCAAGATTGGCGTGTTTGGCCCCATGACTGGCACGATGTCTATCGGAGGCACTCGCCAGAAGGAAGGATCTCAATTCGCGGCTGACGAGATCAACGCTGCAGGAGGCCTCCTCGGTCGTCAACTGCAGATGATCTATGAAGACACAGAAGGCGTTCCCCAGAATGCAGTTAACATAATGAACAAGTTCTACTATAAAGACAGAGTGACCGCCACCATGGGCTCGAACAACAGCCCTGAGGTGCTTGCTGTACTCGACCTTATTCTACGCGGGGAGACTCCCCACATCGTGCCCAGCGGCGTTGCGTATGCCATCACTCATTCCGGCAACCCATGGGTGTTCAGGGTGGTCCCCACCGATGAGCTCTTTACCAAAGCTCTGGTGGAATACGCGGTCAAGGTTCTCAAGTTCAAACGTATCGCCATAATCCACGACACAAACGACTACGGGCAGGCCGGAATGACGATGGTAACCGAGAACCTGAAGAACAACGGCCTGTCTCCGGTGCTTGTAGCAGGGTACAACACAGGCACTAAGGACTTCTCTCCCCAGCTTCTGAAGGCAAGAGAGGCGAAGGCCGAGGGAATCATCATTTGGGGCAACTACACCGAGGGCGCGCAGTTGGTACGTCAAGTGAAGGAACTAGGCATAACAAGCAAGGTGCTGGTTTCGACCGGAGTTACTATCGGCAACTTCTACGACTTGGCGGGGGATGCCGCCAACGGGATAATAGGTGTCTCTCCCGGATTCAGCCTGGAAAGCAAGGAACCGCATATTCAGGAGTTTATTAAGAAGTACGAAGCCAAGATGGGGTACAAGCCGGACCTAAACGTTGTGATGGGCTATGATGCCGTATACCTGTTCGCCGAGGCCGTCAAGAATGCCAGGACCACAGACAAGGCTGCTATCAGGGACGCTCTCTCAAAGGTAAAGGATCTGCAGCTCATAAGCGGCAATATCACTATCAACGCCAACGGCGATGGCGGCACCAAGACTCTCATCTATGTTGTTGAGAACAGAAAGCCCAAGATAGTGCAGTAAGGCTGAATCCGGTGAAGAGCAAGGCTGGGCTACCTCTGTGGTAGCTCGGCCTTTTTCGGAGGGATATTTTCATGAGGAGGTTGGCGATAGAGGCAGACAAGCAATGCGTTGGTTGCAGACAGTGTGAACTGGCATGCAGTCTGGCGCACGAAGGCTGTTTCGCTCCATGGCTTGCGAGGATCAGGGTAGACAGGAAGGAAGAGATAGTGCTGGCCTCTCCCGTCATATGCAGGCACTGCCCCGATGTGCCGTGCGCTGCGGCCTGTCCCGTGGAAGCCATAATCAAATCCGAAGCTACAGGCGCCTATTACGTGGACAACAGGCTCTGTATAGGATGCCTTCAATGCATAGAGGCTTGTCCACATGGGGCCATTTTCTTCAACAACAGCAAAGGGATCGCGCTCAAGTGCGACATGTGCGGGGGCAGCCCAGCTTGCGTGAGGGTATGTCCGAACGGCGTTATCGTAGAGGAGGAGGTCGACAATGTCTAGGCTGGGAAAAGCAAAGGCCCTGCATATAGACCTCACATCCCAGAAGCACTGGGTTGAAGAGTTCGCCGAATCGTATGTCAAGAAGTATCTAGGATCCAGGGGTATAGGGTCATATATGCTCTATCGAGATGTACCCAAAGGGTGCGATCCGCTCGGCGAGGACAGTGTGCTCATATTCGCTCCGGGGTTGCTGACCGGCACAAGCGCGCCCACAGCGAGCAGGTCAGTAGTACAGGGCAAGAGCCCGGCTACGGGGACTTTCATCAAATCGAGCATGGGAGGCCACTGGGGCGCGGAGTTTCACTATACAGGATACGACATTCTGGTCCTTCGCGGAAGGTCTCCCCAATGGATCAACCTCGTAATCACAGATACCATGGTCAAGTTCTTGTCTGCAGCAGACTACATAGGGCTCGACACCAGGCAGACTACGTTGAAACTTGTCGACGAGACGAAAACGCCTGGGCTTGCCGTTGCATGCATCGGTCCTGCAGGGGAGAATCTGGTGAAGATCGCTGGTATCATGTGCGACATATACCATACTGCCGCCAGAGGCGGCCTCGGAGCGGTCATGGGCTCCAAGAAGGTCAAAGCCATCGGGACGACAGGCAGAAAGCCGCTGAAAGTCTGGGATATCGAGAAATTCGTGGCCACAGCAGAGGAGGCTCGTCAGTCCATAGACTCAAACGGTAGATGTCAGTTCTACAAGGAATACGGGACAGCCGGCGTGATAATGAGCGTCAATGAGTCTAAGGCGCTTCCGAATGAGAACTTCAAGCGCGGCTACCTCAAGGACGCATACAAGATCAGCGGGCAATGCTTGACCGAGCAAGGCTATCTGATAAGGCGGGAGTCCTGTTTCGCCTGCAATATCTCGTGCAAGCGATACACGGAGACGAAACACGAATACCAGGGAAGCGCTGCAGGAGGGCCTGAGTACGAGAATCTGGGCTCTTTGGGCGCTGCAACGCTAGTAGTCGATATGGATGCCAACTTGAGGGCCAATGAGCTGTGCAATATATACGGGCTTGACGCCATATCCACGGGAAGCGCAATCGCTTGGGCCATGGAAACCGCCTCGCACAACCTCTTGCCCAGCACAATCCAGGACCCTGAGACAGGCAAGGCCATTCGGCTCGAATGGGGCAGTTCTCAGGCGTTGCTTGCTCTGATAGTCATGATAGCCAAGAGACAGGGGCTTGGAGAGCTTCTGGCCGAAGGTGTGAAAAGAGCCTCGGAGAAGGTCGGAGGAGGCTCCTGGAAGTGGGCGGTACAGGCGAAGGGTCTTGAACAGTCCAATGTGGAAACCAGAAATGCTAAGGCGTATGCGCTTGCCTTCGCAACCAACCCCAGAGGGCCGGACCATCTGTACGGCCAGCCCATGGCGGAGTTCGGTTTCTCGCCTGAAGGACGGGCTCTGGTGAAGCAGCTGACCGGGGACGATAGGAATGCGGTTCCCACGATAACAGACTACAAGCCGGAGATCGTGAAATGGCATGAGAACTGCTTTGCGATGACCGATGCGATGGGGGTATGCTCCAGGGCTACCTTGTCTACTTACTCGATCACAGTTGATATGATGGCGAAGCTTTTCGAGGCTGCCACCGGAATCCCCATGAGCGTAGAAGAGTTCGACACGGCTGCGGAAAGGATAATAAACATAGAGAGGGCATGCAACGTCAGAGAGGGTTTCGACAGGAAGGCAGATACGCTTCCCCACAGGATCATGAATGAACCGGTTGAAAACCCCGATGGCTCAACCTCTGTCAACTCACCGGCGGAAATGGATGCAATGCTTGACAGGTATTACGAGCTGAGAGGCTGGAGCAAGGAAGGAAAGCCGCTTCGAACTACGTTGGATAGGTTGGGCTTGCAAGCTGTAGAGGGTTTCTAAGGAGGGTGATGGACGCATGTCAATTCGTGTAGTAGGAGTATCCGCCAGTCCTCGACATGCCAATACGGAGATTCTTGTAAAGACTGCACTTGACGCTGCAAAGATCAGTGACGAGGTAGAGACCGTGTTCGTCTCCCTTGCAGGAAAGAGAATCGAAGGATGCATCAACTGCAGAGGATGCATCAGGAAAGGCAAATGCGTGCTGAAGGATGATTGGGAGGAATGCTTCAGACCTTTGATGGACCCCGTTCCCAACGGTCTCATCATCGGCGCCCCAGTCTACTTCTTCAATCTCAACTCCCAGGCCAGGGCGTATCTGGAGAGGACGACATCGATTCTCAAGGGCCTTTTCTTCAAAGACGCGAAGCAGTTTCCCCCCGACTGGTCCAAGACCGCCGCAGCCGGCATTTCCGTTGGTTACGACCGACACGGCGGACAGGAGCATGTCATCTCATCTCTTGTGCATTGGTTCCTGATCAACAACTTCGTATGCGTTGGCGGCTCGCATATAGGCTATATCGGCGCTCCGGGCTGGCTGATGGACGAGGCCGGCAAGGACTCCGTGAGCCGCGACCTCAAGGTGGGCATAGCATCGGCGAAAATCGTAGGCCGCCGGGTGGCCAAGACCGGCATGATGCTCAAATACGGTTCTGAGGCCCTAAGAGGACTAGAGGAACATGGCGAAGGTTAGCATCTTCCTGAGCATCTACGGAACCGGCGATTCAGCCGTCAGAGACTTGCCTTTTGAGGTCAGTTCGGATGAGACGGTCCTGAGTCTTCTGGAAAGGCTGGATGCGCTGGGGGTGTTGCCGAAGAGGTTCGGAGAAGAGCCGGGTTATCTCGATCTTCTTGTGTTCGTGAACCACAAAAATGTAGCTGTCGGACCGGGCTACGGCAGGAAGCTGCTCGCCGAGGGCGATAGAGTCATCATCTTGCAGGCCGCGGCGGGCGGCTGATGTGGGCTGAGAGGAGTTCTTCTTAGGGATGAGCGTGAGCGATCTACTTCAAGTCACTATCGGAGGAATCGCTATGGGAAGCATATATGCTCTCATAGCGCTTGGCTATACGATAATCTACAATGCGTTGAGGTTGATCAACTTTGCCCAGGGCGATTTCTTCATGCTGGGGGCAACATTCGGCTTCACGTTCTTTGTCTCGCTCGACCTGCCGTTCCCTTTGTCTTTGGTACTAGTCGCGATTGTAGTAGGACTGATCGGAATGTTGGTTGAAAGAGCTGTCTTCAGGCCTCTGCGGAACTCGTCCCCCTTCAACCTGATCATCGCCACCATAGGCGTGTCCACAACGATACGAGCGATTGCGCTTCTTGTGTGGGGATCGCAGGCGTTGGCATTTCCCGCGGTGTTCGGCAGCACGCCGCTTGAGGTTGGGCAACTCCTCATAATGCCCGCTTACCTGTGGATGCTGGGCATCGCCGTGCTGTTCATGCTGCTTTTGCAGGTCTTCTTCTCTTATACCATGTTGGGCAAAGCCATGAGAGCCGCGGCGCAGAACAGGAATGCCGCGTTCTTGATGGGCATCAACGTTTTCCACATGGATGCGCTTGCGGCAGCGATCAGCGCAGGTCTTGGAGGCGTAGGCGGAATACTTGTGGCGCCGATATTCTTTGCCGACACTGCCATGGGGGCTCTTGCAGGCCTAAAAGGATTCGCCGCCGCTGTGCTGGGGGGAATCGGCAGCATCCCCGGCGCGATAGCCGGCGGCGTAATACTGGGCCTCTCGGAGAACCTGTCCGCCAGCCTCATATCGTCTGTCTATCGCGATGCAGTGGCTTTCGTCATATTGATAACCGTACTTCTGCTCAAGCCTTCGGGGCTTCTGGGCAAGAAAGGCGGTATGAAAGCATGAAAGGGCTCTTTTTGCTGGCGATGCTCCTATGTGTACCGCTTGTGGTGAAGAACATCTACTATCTGCATCTTATGAATTACTCTCTGATATCTATAATACTGGTCATGGGCTTGAACCTTCTCTCCGGCTACGCCGGTCAGATATCCATAGGGCATGCCGCATTCTACGGCATCGGGGCTTATTTCTCGGCGATCGCGACCGTCACATACAAGATGTCGTTTTGGCTGGCGCTTCCTCTTTCGGGGTTCTTCGCGGCAGCCGTTGGCTATGTCGTGGCCAAGGCAACCTCGAAGCTGAAGGGCGCATATCTTGCGGTTGCATCCATCGGTATCGGCGTAATCACGCAGATGATAATGACTAACTGGACAGCTGTGACTATGGGAGCCCAAGGCTTTAAGGGCATCAAGTATCCGGTGCTGTTCGGCCTGAGGCTGAATACAGACGCAAGATACTACTACTTGATAGCAGCGATTGTGGCGATCACGTATTGGGCTGTCGGAAGGCTGATCGATTCCGAAATGGGGAGGGCATTGCGAGCGATCCGCGAGGATGAAACGGCTGCGCAGTTCATGGGTGTGGACGCAGGCAGGCTCAAGGTGTCGGCCTTCATGATCAGCGCTTTCCTGGCAGGAGTGGCGGGAAGCCTGCTGGCCCACTTGGAAGGCTATTTGTCGCCCTACAGCTTCGGCTTTGCACAGTCGGTCGGCTTTCTTCTGATGGCGCTTGCC
>CAYYHF010000040.1:0-14111 GCA_964471415.1 uncultured Clostridia bacterium
CCAGGCGCCGCGGGCTGTCTGTCTTGTGTGAGACATGTCCACACTACCTTCTTCTTGACGAGAGCCGCTACGCCGGCCCCGATGCCCGTCTGTTCATAATGAGTCCCCCTCTGCGCGCGCCGTCCGATAAGGATGCGCTGTGGGATGCTATAGCGCGCGGGGTAGTCGACACATTCGCCACCGATCATTGCGCATTCACGCCGAAGCAGAAAGCCGGAGGGAAGTCTTGCTTCGATACTCTGCCCGGGATCCCCGGCGTACAGACGCTCTTGCCCTTGGTGTACACGTATGGAGTGGCGGCAGGCAGGATCACGGCGAGCAGGATGGTCGACATGATGTGTGAGACTCCTGCACGCTTGTTTGGCCTGTCCGGCAGGAAGGGTCGGATAGCGCCTGGATTCGATGCCGATATCTGCATATTGGATACTTCGGTCCGAGGCGCGCTGTCTGCGACCGACCTGCACTCGCGCGCGGGCTACACGCCTTACGAAGGGATGGGGGTCGGCTGCGAGGTGAGGGAGGTATACCTCAGGGGCCAGCGCATAGCGGCTCACGGCCGGTATCTGGGGGTGCGAGGCGCAGGCGAGTTCATCCCCGCTCGAGTTTGAGTCGCATCAGGCATCAACCGTGTCGGGAGGGTTTTCGATGGAAGCTGTTAGAGTAAGGATCACTGTCAACGGCCAAGAGCATGTCAGGACTGTTCCCACATGCATGACCCTACTGCAGCTGCTCCGGGAGGAACTGGACCTTACCGGTACGAAGGAGGGCTGCTCCAAAGGCGAGTGTGGGGCGTGCACGGTGCTTTTGGACGGTGTGCCTGTCAACTCCTGCCTTGTGTTGGCTTACCAATGCTCGGGCCAAAGCGTTGTCACGATTGAGGGACTAGCCCGCGATGGGCTTCTCCATCCGGTGCAGGAGGCCTTCATTCGCCACGGAGCGGTGCAGTGCGGGTTCTGCACGCCCGGGATGATCATGTCGGCCGTGGCGCTCCTTGCCGACAACCCGCGTCCGACCGAGCGCGAGATACGCGAGGCCATATCAGGCAATCTGTGCCGTTGCACCGGCTACAAGGCCATTGTCGAGTCGATCCACGATGCCGCGCAGCACATGGCGGCATGGGTGGGACGGGCGCGGTGACCGCGACCGGCGGGACCGGCAGCGCGCCGGTGGTGTCCGCTATAGTGCTGGCTGCCGGCGCGTCAACCCGGATGGGTCGACCCAAACAGCTTCTGCCCTGGGATGGGCGCCCGATGGTGCGCCACATCGCCCAGACTTACGCCGCATCCATGGCCAGCGAGGTAGTCGTGGTTGTGGGGTGCCGCGCCGATGCTGTGGCCCGCGCCGCGCTGGCGGTGGACGGCGAGGGTGAGAGCCAAGGCGAGCGCGGCGGTTGCGATGGGGCGCCTGTTCGAGTGGTTGTCAACGCCCACTGGGAAGACGGCATGGCGAGCTCTGTGGCGTGCGGCGTATCGGCGGCCAGGGCGGACGCGGAAGCGTTTCTGATCGCTTTGTCGGACCACCCTGCTGTGGATGTGGGGGTTGTGGATGCGCTGATAGCGGCGTTTGCCAAGCGAGCGCCGGGGGAGCGGGTGCGGACTGTGTTGTCGCCGGTGCACGCTGGGCGGCGGGGTCACCCGGTGCTGCTGGGATCGGGGCTCCGCAGCGAGCTGGCGGCACTGGGCGGGGGCCACCGCGCGGGCTTTGAGCCGGGGCAAGCGCCTACTCTCCGCGACATAGTGCAGGCCAACACCGACCCCGCTACAAGCTTTGTTGAGGTTGAATCGCCGGGGATACGGATGGACCTGGACACTCCGGGCGACTACGCGGAGGCGCTCCGGCGCGCGCGGGAGTGGGCGCTTGACGTGGCGGCGGAATCAGAGGAAGGTGAACGGGATGGGACTTGATGTTTTCAGGGAGACCGTTCGGGCGTTGGAGTCGGGCCAGCCGGCGGCTTTGGTCACTGTCGTGGCGTCCGGCGGAATGACTCCGGCCAAGCCCGGGTTCAAGATGCTGGTGCGCACGGACGGCAAGACCATCGGCACTGTAGGCGGAGGCGCTTTAGAGGCTCGGGCCGTCGAGGCGGGTCTTGCGGCCATACGCGATGGGGCATCAACGCGGTTGTCGTTTGCGGACCAATGCGGAGGTCTGACAGAGCTGGGCATGGTGTGCGGAGGTCAAATCGAGCTGTTCGTGGACTACATCTCGCCCGGACCTGAGGCATGGGTATTCGGCGGAGGCCACGTGGGCGCGGCAGTGGGCGAGCTGGCTGCGTTTGCGGGATTTCGGGTTACGCTGGTTGACGATCGGCCCGATTACGCCAACCCCGAGCGGGCGCCGTGGGCTCATTCCGTGATGGTCTGCGATTTCGGCGAGGCGGCGGGTCGCGCGCCAAAAGGGCCCGACTCCTACGTTGTCATAGTCACTCGTGGCCATGTCTGGGACCAGCAGGTGTTGCATGAAGTTCTCAGTCTCAAACCGCGCCCATACTACGTGGGCATGATGGGGAGCAAGTCTAAAGTGGAAAGTTGCTTCGAAGCACTCCGGGCCAGGGGCGTCTCCGAGGAGGCGCTCGCGGCGGTGCATGCGCCCATCGGGCTTGCCATTGGGGGCGATTCGCCGCGCGAGATTGCGGTTAGCGTGGTGGCTGAGATGGTGGCCGCCAGGAACGGGCGCGACCCTAAGTGCAGATTAGGAGGTACCGGATATGGCGGTGCGTCAGACGCCTGATACTCTCGATATGCCGGCTCGTCTTGGGGGCATGGACCAGGTCGACCTGGGGCTTAAGCCCCATCAAGCTTTGGCCGAGTCAGGCAGATGCATATTCTGCCACGATGCCCCGTGCGTCAAAGGCTGTCCGGTCGGAATCGATATTCCCGGCTTCATACGCCGGATAGCACAGCGCAACTTCGTGGGAGCGGCCCGCCTGATCAGGCAGGCCAACCCGTTTGGGGCCGTGTGCGCGCGGGTGTGCCCGTCAGAAGCGCAGTGTGAAAAGGGATGCACCAGCGCAGGGCTGACTGAGCCTGTGGCCATCGCCTGTCTGCAGCGGTTCGCCATGGACCAGGAGATGGCTCGGCCGATGCGGCAGCCGACTACGGCGGCGCCCACCGGCAGACGGGCGGCTGTGATCGGGGCGGGCCCGGCGGGCTTGGCGTGTGCTTTTGCTCTGGCATCGGCGGGCGAGTCGGTCAGTGTGTACGATAGGGCGCCGGAGCCAGGCGGAGTAATGCGATATGGGATACCCCCCTACCGTCTTCCGCGAGAGATACTCGACCGCGAGATCGATCTGATCATGAAGGCGGGCGTGAGGTTCTTGGGCAACACGGAGGTGGGGCGGGACATCGGCGCGGACGAGCTGCTGGGGGAGTACGATGCGATTTTCATCGGGGTGGGCCTGGGCGAGCCCGCCGTCCCCGCTATCTTGGGGGCGGACACGCCCGGTGTGATTTCGGCCTATTCGTTTCTACGCGCCGCCTGCCAGCCTGACCAGGCCGCGCGCGAAGCCGCCGTCAGAGATCTCATCTCGCAACCTCTGGGCCGCGTGGTTGTGTTGGGTGGGGGAAACGTTGCCATGGACGCGGCATGCACCGCGCTTCGGCTGGGGGCGGAGGCGGTCACTGTGGCCTACCGCCGCACGCGGGAGCAGATGCCTGCGTGGGCCCGTGAAGTGCAGTTCGCTCAGGATGAAGGTGTGAGATTCGCTTTCCTGTCGTCGCCGGCGGAGGTGCTGCAGGCCAACGGCAAGCTCGTAGGCATTCGCATGACAAAGATGAAGCTGGCCGAGGAAGATGATTCGGGGCGCCCTCGCCCTGTTCCTTCAGGCGAGCCGGACGAAGTGATCGGCGCCGACAGTCTATTGCTGGCGTTCGGACAGGGTGCAAACCAGGCAATATGCCGCGCTTTTTCGGGGCTTGAGCGCTCGGAGATTGGCATGATCCAAGTAGATCCCGAGACGGGGGCAACATCGATGCCGGGCGTTTTCGCCGGTGGAGACGCAGTCAATGGAGGCTCTACAGTTGTGCTCGCAGTGAGCGAAGGACTTCGCGCGGCCGCAGGGATCCGCGCCTATCTTGACTCATCAAGGGAGGGATCGGAGTGTCGGTAGACCTTTCTATCGAGTTTGCGGGGATTAAGTTCGAGAATCCGTTCACGCTGGCCGCATCTCCATGTACTGACAACGCCGAGATGGTGGCGCGCGCTTTCGACGCCGGTTGGGCGGCGGCGGTGCTCAAGACCACATCGGTGGAGGAGGAAGTCGTTGAACTGGTCTATCCTATGATGGCCAGCTTGGACTTCGAGGACAAGAAAGTGATCGGCCTGCAGAACATCGACCTCATCTCGGAGCGCCACATCGATCAGGTGGAGAAGGACGTCCGTGAGCTCAAGCGCGCCTATCCCAACAAGGTGGTCGGGGCCAGCATCATGGGGCAGAAGAAGGAACATTGGCAATCGTTAGTCAGAAGGCTGGAGGCCGCCGGCGTCGACTTTATCGAGTGCAGCTTCTCATGCCCGCACGGCATGCCCGAGCGGGGCATGGGTTCCACAATCGGTCAAGACGCCGCGCTTACCGAGCGCACGGCCAGGTGGGTGAAGGAAGCCGCCCAGAGGACGCCTGTGTCCATTAAGGTCACCCCCCTGGTGCCTGACCTTGCCCACATAGCCCGAGCAGTGCACGAGTCGGGCGCAGACGCCATAACCGCCATCAACACTGTTAAGTGCCTCATCGGCGTGGATATCGACAACTTCGTCCCCTATCCGGCAGTGGACGGAAGGTCGTCATACGGAGGATACTCCGGCGCGGCCATCAAGCCCATTTCGCTCCGGTGCGTAGCGGAGATAGCCAAGGCTGTTGACATGCCCGTCTCGGCCACAGGCGGCATCACCACTTGGCGCGATGCCGTGGAATTCCTGCTGTGCGGCGCGAGAAACCTGCAGATATGCACGGCGGTGATGAAGCACGGATTCAGGATCATCGACGACCTCACCGATGGCCTGGCGGTCTACCTTGAGGACAAGGGCATGTCGTCGGTTGAGGAGATCGTGGGATTGGCATTGCCCAACATCGTGGAGCATTCGCATCTGTCGCGGGAGTACAAGCCGGTATCCAAGATCAATCTGGAGACGTGCGTCAAGTGCGATGTGTGCTACATCGCATGCCAGGACGGCGGACACCAGGCCATCACCCTCGATGAAAAGCGGTTGCCCCATGTTGACGAGGAAAAATGTGTAGGCTGCGCCATGTGCGCCAGCGTATGCCCTGTATGGGAATGCATCCAGATGGCGCCCAGGTAGGCCCAACAGCGCTTTGCGGGGAGGTGAGCTAGACACGTGGACACCTTCGGAGCTTTCACGGCGCGGAGCGCCCGGGAGGCCGTGGACTTGATGGCTGCTCAGCCAGGAGCTGTTCTGATCGCGGGCGGCACTGACCTTTTGGTGAAGATGAAGGACGGCAAGGCGCGCCCGCCCGCAGTGATCAGTATAGACCGGGTGACTGATCTGTCGACCATGAAAGATACAGGCCGTACGCTATGGGTGGGGGCGGGTTGCACCCACTCCGACATATCCCGTTCACAGCTGGCGGCCGGAAAAGCGCCGCTTCTGGCGGCAGCCTGCAGAGCGATAGGTTCGCCGCAGATCAGGAACAGGGGTACTTTAGGCGGCAATATCGCTACCGCTTCACCGGCGGGCGACACGATTCCGGCGCTCATCGCCTTGGACGCCCGGATCGTGGTGGAGGGGCTTGCAGGGCAGCGTGCTATCGACGCGAGCCGGTTCTTCTTGGGCCCGGGCCGATCCGCGCTTGGGCCGGGAGAGATAATCGTGGGAGTCCAGATCCCGTGCGATGGGCCCAGCGATGTGTGGGCATTCCGCAAATTGGGGCAACGGCAGGCTATGTCCATCTCCATCGCCAGTGTAGCTGTGCATGCACGGTTGGAGGGCGGCGCGCTGAGGCGCGCGGCGGTGGCTTTGGGATCAGTGGCGCCTGTGGTAGTGCGCGCGCACAGGCTGGAGCAGGCGCTGGAGGGCAGGCAAGTCACGCCGGAGCTGTTGACTGAGGTATGTCCCTTGGCGAGGGAAGCCGCCTCGCCTATCACTGATATCCGCGGGTCTTGCGATTACAGGTTGGCCATGGTGGAAGCCCTGGCCTATCAGGCGCTCTACGCGGCCGTTTGGCCGGATGAGGTACACGAGCCCAGAGCCAAGTGGACGGCTGAAGCGGGCAGGGGGGACTCGGGTCCGTGTGGTCCATGCGTCCATCGTCCACAGGATGAGTCGCAAGACGCGCAAGGGACGCCATCGATGCCGCTACCCGGAGAACATCTTCAGCCGGATCCTTCGCGGGCGCCCGGGAAGGAGGGGGCTGAACCCGGCTTTTGCGGCGCCGGCGACCCTGACTCCATTCGAGTGCGCGTTGTGCTCTTCGGGGAACTGGCCGAGCGCGGGGCGGGCGGCCCGATGATGGTGGATCTTTTGCGGGGGTCGACGGTGGCCGACTTGTACCGCCAGATTGGGCTGGCCGACTCCAGCTACGTGGTGGCGCTGGTCAACCATCGCCGCGAGTTCGACGACAAGGTTCTGTCCGATGGGGATGAGATTGCTGTGATGCACCCTGTCGGCGGCGGATGATGAGGTATGCGCGATGAATGACTTCAAATGGGTGGGCAAGCCGATAGCGCGTGTGGACGCGCGGGGTAAGGTCACCGGAGAGCAGAGATACATGGGCGATCTGAAGCCGGCGGGGCTTGCGTACGGACGGGTGCTGCGAAGCAAGTATCCTCACGCTGCTATCCGGGCTGTCGATACGTCCAGGGCCGAGCGCGCGCAGGGAGTGATTCGGGTGCTCACCTGGCGCGATGTTGGGGGGCTCAACGGCTACGGAATCGCCGTCCCCGATCAGCCCGTATTGTGTCGCGACAAGGTGAGATACATGGGCGATGCGGTGGCTTTGGTGATCGCCGAAAGCCCTGAAGAAGCCGACCGCGCTTTGGATCTCGTAGAGGTGGACTACGAGCCGTTGCCCTTGGTGGACGACCCTGAGGCGGCGATGGAGCCCGACTCGCCCAGGGTGCATGATTCGGGCAATGTCCACATGCGGACCCATGTGGAGAACGGCGATGTTGAGCAGGGGTTCGCGCAGTCGGACGTGATCGTGGAGGGTACATACATACTGCCCCGGCAGATGCATGCTTTCATGGAGCCTGAGCAAGGAGTGGGCGTCCCCGGGCCGGACGGCGAGGTCACGGTCTACTGCGGCGGGCAGCATCCCTACCGCGACCAGATGCAGATATCAAGGGCCTTAGGCATCAAGCCGTCTAAGATCAGGGTAGTCGCCAGCCCCACGGGGGGCGCTTTCGGAGGCAAAGACGAGGTCACTTTGCAGATCCTGCTGGCCATGGGCGCCTTGACGACCCATCGCCCGGTGAAGATAGTGCTCTCTCGCGAGGAGTCGACGGTGGCCGGCTGGAAGCGGCATCCCATGACCATCTGCATGAAGACCGGAGCGCGGCGCGATGGCACGCTCATTGCGCACAAGGTGCGCCTGGTCTCCGACACTGGAGCATATGCATCCTTGGGCGGACCCGTGACCAATCTGGCCTTGGAAGGATGCACCGGAGTCTATCGAATACCTAACATCGTGATGGACGGCTACTGTGTCTACACCAACAACGGCGTGGCGGGCGCTTTCCGCGGTTTCGGGCAGCTTCAGGCCAACTTCGCGATCGAGAACCAGATGGACCGGCTGGCGGACGCGCTCGGCATAGATCCGGTCCAGATCAGGCTGAAGAACGCGCTGAACCCCGGGGATCCCAATCCCCTGGGGCACAACATGGTGGAGTCGGTTGGGGCCATTCCCACCATCGAGGCTGCCGCCAAGTGCGACATATGGGTCAACCGCGACGAGTATTGCAGGGAGTCGTCGGCGCCGTGGAGGCGGCGGGGTGTGGGACTGGCCACAGAGATGCAAGGCACCGGGCTGGGCGTTGGGTTGCCTGACTATGGGGCCGCTATCATCAAGTTGCAGGGCGATGGGACATGGACCTTGGGCCTGTCGTGCCCCGAGATCGGGCAGGGCAACTCGACCACATATGCCCAGATGGCCGCGGAGGTCCTGGAAGTGCAAGTTGAGGACGTGCAGGTCTTCGTGGGCGACACCGGGCTCGGGCCTGACTCGGGCTCGTGCACGGCATCGCGATCCGTCTACACAGGCGGAAACGCCATCTACCGCGCGGGCGCCGCGATGCGCGACAAGCTTCGCGAGGAGGCGGCCGGCATCTGGGGGTGCGACCCGGAGGAGGTCGTGTATGCCGATGGCGTCTGCCGGCGGGCGGACGGTTCGGCCGGCATAACGGTTCGGGAGATCGGGGCGCGGGCGGCGGCTGAGGGGCGCGAGATCACAGCGGACGGGGCGTTCATATGGCCCGTCTCCAAAGTGCAGATACCCGGGGCTGTGGGGCTTCCGCATATCATCAACACTTACATAACCCATGTAGCTCTGGTGGAAGTGGATGAGATGACTGGCGAGGCCAGCTTGCTTAGGGCTTTCGCCGCCATCGACTGCGGACGCGTCATCAACCCGCAGGGCCTTCGGGGCCAGTCCGAGGGCGGGATGGTCATGGGCATGGGCTACGCCCTGATGGAAGACACGATAATCGAGGGCGGCAAGACCATGACTCCCAACTTCAGCACCTACATCATTCCCACCAGCATGGACGCGCCCGACATGGACACCATCGCATGCGAGGTGCTGGAGCCTTCAGGGCCCTACGGCGCAAAAGGCGTGGGCGAGGCGGTGATGGTGCCGATAGCTCCGGCCATAACCCTGGCGATCAAGAATGCCGTGGGCGCCCGCATCAGCCATGTACCGGCCACCGGCGAGAGGGTGTTTCGCGGTATGCGCTGTGCAGGCGATGATGGCGGCGGGAACGACCACGACTGCTGCCGATGCGACTGCCGCCTCGGCCAGGGCGCCGAGAAGGACGCAGGGGAGGGAGCGACTGCATGAAGTGCCGAGAGGAGCATATGTGGCATCCGGTGGGCGCGCGCGCGCCGCGAGTAGACGGCGTCGATAAGGTGACAGGGCGCGCTCTGTTCGGCGCCGACCTCACCTTTGGCAACATGCTCTGGGGTCAGCCGGTGAGGACTCGGTATCCTCACGCCAAGATACTGAGTATCGATACTTCCCGTGCAGAGGCTCTTGCGGGGGTTGTGCGAGTGCTCACAGCGGCGGATGTGCCGGGAAGCAAGACCTTTGGAGTAGTCGTGCCGCACCAACCCCTCTTGTGCTGGGATCGGGTCAGGTTCATGGGAGACGCTGTGGCTCTGGTGCTTGCCGAATCGCAGGAGGCGGCGCGCGAGGGGGCGCGACTAGTGCAGGTGGAGTATGAGGAGCTTCCCGCTGTTTTCGATCCGGAGGAGGCCATCAGGCCGGGCGCGCCCCAGCTCTACGGCGAATACCCGGGGAATATCGCGGCGCACCACGTGGTGCGCAAGGGCGATGTCGAGCGCGGGTTCGCGCAGGCCGATTTGATCTTGGAACGCGACTACACCACGCAGCTGATTGAGCACGCCTATATCGAGCCGGAGGCCGCGGTGGCTCTGCCTGGGTCGGGCGGCGGCGTGACGGTTCACGGCTCCATTCAAAACCCCTTCACGTGCAGACGGGCGGTGGCGGGTGTGCTTGCGTTACCTTTGGCCAAGGTGAGGATAGTCCAGAGCCACATGGGTGGGTCGTTCGGAGGCAAAGACGAGGTGATGTCGGCCATGTGCGCCCGCGCGGCGCTGGGGGCGATGCTTACGGGCAGGCCGGTCAAGATAGTCAACACCCGCGAGGAGTCCTTGGTGGAGTCGTACAAGCGCCACCCATACAGGATGCACTACAAGATCGGCGTCCGCCGCGATGGTCGTATCACCGCTATGGAAGTCCGGATGCTGGCCGATGCGGGCGGATACTCATCGCAGAGCCTGTTCGTGACGTGGCGGTCCACGGTGCAGGCCACGGGGCCGTATGTGGTCGAGAATGTGAAGACCGACATCTACGCGGCGTTCACAAACAACACCTACACCGGCGCCATGCGCGGCTTCGGTTCTCCGCAGGCGATATTCGCCAACGAGTCGCTCATGGATGAGGTGGCGCTGGAACTGGGAATGGACCCGGTCCGGCTGCGGATGGTCAATGGATACGAGGGCGGATCGATCACGGCCACAGGTCACAAGCTGGACGAACACACCGTGTCTCTCAAAGAGGTCGTGCGCCGGGCCACCGAGGCTGCCGGGTGGGACGACAAGCGCGCCCGTCTTCCGGAGGAAAACCGGGGAAAGGCCATCAGGCGCGGAATCGGCATGGCGTGCAGTTTCCGCGGCTGCGCCCTGGGGGCGGAGGGCGTGGACGCCGCCGGCGGGGTAGTCTCGGTGCAGACAGACGGCTCGGTGCTGGTGTCTTCGGGATTGGCCGAGAACGGGCAGGGACTTAAGACCATCTTCTCGCAGATCGCGGCAACGGAGCTCGGGGTGACGCTGGACCGTATAGTCTTTATGGACACCGACACGTCCACCGTACCCGACAGTGGACCTACGGTGGCCTCGCGCAGCACAATAATGGGCGGAAACGCTGTGCGCATCGCCGCTCAGAAGGCGCGCGATGCCTTGTTTGAGGGAGCAGCGGCCAAGCTCTCCGCAGAGCCTGACGAGCTTGCGGCTCAGGATAACCAGATATACGTTGTGGGCGATCCTGAGCGGCGCATGCATTTCGACGATGCTGTGAAGATCGCTTGGAATGAGGGCCGGCTCATGGCCCAGTTCGGGTGGCATGGCGCGCCCCACGTCAACTGGGATGAGGAGACAGGTCAGGGCAAGGCCTACTTCACCTACGTCTACGCGTGCCAGGTCGCGGAGGTCGCGGTGGACACCCAGACTGGGCATGTAGTTGTGGAACGCATGACGGCCGCCCACGATGTGGGACGGGCGATCAACCCGCAGAACGTAGAGGGCCAGATATTCGGCGGGGTCGCGATGAGCACAGGCTACGGTCTTCTTGAGGAAGTCGAGCTGGATGAGGGTATTACCAAGACCCGCAACTTCGATGAATACTTGATACCCACCGCTATGGATGTCCCCGAGATCCGGGCGATAATCGTGGAAAACGCCGATCCGTACGGGCCGTATGGGGCCAAAACCATCGGCGAGCCCACGTGCGAGCTGGGCGCGGCGGCGATTGCCAATGCGATCTACCATGCCGCGGGCAGGAGGATCAGAGCGCTTCCCATGGACATGGAACGGGTGCTCCTCGGAAGAACGCTCAGACCCATGCGAGGACGAAGGGGGAGTGAGGCCCGGTGACGCAGATGGATCTCTACAGGCCCGCCAGCCTCGAGGACGCTCTGCGGTATATGTCGGAATGCGCAGGGTCGGCCGAGAAGGCGTTGCCCGCGCAGGCGACCCGGGCGCAGATGCGCGTTCGGCCCATTGCAGGCGGCACTGACTTGCTGATATCGGCCAGACAAGCATCGCCGGAGGAGCTGGCCGGGTGGCGGGTGATGGACATATCGCATCTGACCGAGATAACCGGGATATGCAGAGACGGCGACTGTGTGTGCATTGGGGCCGCCGCTACTCACACCGATATCGAGCGATCCGAGGCGATTTGCGAGGCAGCGCCGCTGCTTGCGGAGGCAGTGAGGAGCATAGGGTCTCTGCAGATTCGAAACAGGGCCACTTTGGGCGGGAACATAATGAACGCGTCTCCTGCAGCCGACAGCCTTCCCGCGTTGGCTGCGCTGGGCGCTGTGGCTACCTTGGCCTCGTTGCGCGGCACGCGGGAGATGCCAATAGGCGAGCTGGTCACCGGGCCTTACAGGACGGCCGCCGCCTTCGACGAGCTGCTCGTGGGCGTGAGGTTTGAGGCGCTGGAGCCGGGCGAGCAGTCTGCTTTCATCAAGGTCGGACGCAGGCGCGCGCTGGCCATATCGAGGCTTTCGGCGGCCGTTGCCGTTGGCTTTGGGCCGGGCGCGAAAGTATGCGATATCCGAATCTCGGCTGGCGCTGCCTTCCCCGCGCCGTGCCGGATCAGCCGGGCCGAGCAGGCGGCTTTGGGCAAGCCCTACAGCGTGGAGCTTGCCGAGGAGGCCGGGCGCGCGGCCGCGGAGGAAATGGTGCGGGCAAGCGGCGTGCGCTGGTCCACGGAGTACAAGAAGCCCGTGCTCGCAGCCATCGTCGCCAGGGCGATCAGGCAGTGCGCGGCGAAGGAGGGGGTGGACGTATGGCCGGAGTAGACCGAGCCAGGGGCGGGACTGCGGGCACCGCCGGCGGCGGCGATGTCGGCGCGACTGGGATGCTGAGGGTGAGTATGAAGGTCAACGGGCAGAGTGTGGCGGTGGACGTGCCGGGCGGGGAACGCCTGCTTGATACGATTCGGGACAGGCTTCACCTGACCGGGACCAAGGAAGGCTGCGGAGTGGGCGAGTGCGGCGCATGCACGGTTATCATGAACGGGAAGGCCGTCAACTCGTGCTTGGTGCTGACGGCGCAGTGCGATGGAACCGAGATCATCACAGTCGAGGGGTTGGCCGAAAATGGGGAGATTCATCCCCTGCAGCGGGCTTTCATCGAGCACGGCGCGGTGCAGTGCGGGTTCTGTACTCCAGGCATGCTCATGTCGGCCAAAGCCCTTCTTGATGCCAAAGCGCATCCGAATCGCAACGACATACGCCAGGCCATAGCGGGCAATCTGTGCAGGTGTACAGGTTACGAGCAGATAGTGCAGGCCATTGAATCAGCAGCCAGGCAGGTCAGCCGGCGCGAGCAGGACGACATGCCTTCAAATCATGAGAAGGGCGGGTGTGAGGCGCATGATGAGCAAGGCCCCTGACCTCATAATCGGCAACGGCGTGGTTGTCACGTGCGGGCCCAAGCCCGAGGTGATCCAAGACGGCGCAGTCGCCATCGCCGGCGAGCTCATCCGCGAGATCGGCGCCACGCAAGATCTTCGCGAAAAGTATCCTGACACACGGTTTGAGGACGTGGGCGGACGTCTTGTAATGCCCGGAATGACGTGTACCCACATGCACTTATACAGCACATTTGCTCGGGGGATGCAGCTTTCGGGCGATCCGGCGCGCACCTTCGGCCAGATACTGGAGAGGCTGTGGTGGAGGCTGGACCGGGCGCTCACTGAAGAGGATGTGTGGATGAGCGCAATGATGCCTCTGATATGGTGTGTGCGCAATGGGACAACCACCATACTCGACCACCACTCGGGGCCGAACGCCATACCGGGTTCGCTGGATGTGATCGCGGATGCCGTTACTCGCGTGGGGATGCGCGCATCTTTGGCCTACGAGGTATCCGACAGGGATGGAGAAACCGCGCGCGAACAGGGAATTGCAGAGAACGTTCGGTTCATCGAAGCATGCAACAAGAATCGTTCGCCGCTGCTTCGGGCGACCTTCGGACTGCACGCTTCGTTTACCCTGTCAGACGAGACGCTCAAGGCGTGCGTGGAGGCGCCCGGCGCCTGCGAAGGCGGGTTCCATATCCATACAGCTGAAGGCATTGAGGACCTGATTCAGAGCATAAGAAATTACGGTCAGCCGGTGGTGAAGCGCCTCGACCGGCTGGGACTGTGGAATGACAAGTCGTTGGCTGTGCACTGTGTGCACATCAGCCCTGAGGAAATCGAGATACTCAAAGACAGGGATGTGAATGTAGTCCACAACCCGGAGTCCAATATGGGCAACGCTGTGGGCGTTGCTCCGGCGCTGGACATGATCAAGCGCGGGGTGCGGGTGGGCTTGGGGACCGATGGCTATACGTACGACATGTTCGAGAGCATCAAGGTGGGCAACCTGCTCCACAAGCATAAGGAAGCCGATCCCCAGGCTGCCTGGCAGGAGATTCCGCTAATGGCGTTCGAGAACAACTCCAAGATATTGGCGAAATACTGGGATGTGCCTCTAGGAGTGCTCGCTCCCGGCGCCTACGCCGATGTGATTGTAGTCAATTATTGGGCACCGACCCCTATCACTAGAGAAAATTGGTATAGTCATGTGCTGTTCGGTGTGTCGGGCGGCATGGTGGACAGCACTTTGGTGGGAGGCAAATTCCTGATGCGCCGC
>CAYYHF010000041.1:0-14070 GCA_964471415.1 uncultured Clostridia bacterium
GAATGAGCCTGGCCGTCACGGGCCTTGGTGCGAGGGTTGACCCTGGCCACGAAGGCGTGGGGCCCCACCGTGAGATAGAGGTAAGCCTCGGCGCCCATGGGCTCGATAACGTCCACCATGCAATCAACCATTCTATCCTCAGCCGCGTCTGCGACGAACTCGGCGTCCTCGATGTTCTCGGGCCTGATGCCCATGACTACCTTCTCGTCGACATACTTCTCGATGTCGTTGAAGCGACCGCTCGGCACACCGATGCGGAAGCTCTCACAGTCGACGATGTAATCGTCGCCCTCCTTGCGGAGAACGCCGTGGACGAAGTTCATAGCGGGGCTGCCTATGAATCCGGCGACAAACATGTTGTCGGGCCGCTCGTAAATCTCCAGAGGCGCTCCCACCTGCTTGATAAAACCGTCCTTCATCACCACAATCCGGTCGCCCATCGTCATGGCTTCCGTCTGGTCATGGGTCACGTAGATGATGGTCGTCTGCAGCCTATTGTGGAGCTTCGACAACTCCGCCCTCATCTGCACCCTCAGCTTCGCGTCCAGGTTGGATAGGGGTTCGTCCATCAAGAACACCTTAGGCTCGCGCACGATGGCGCGCCCCACTGCAACGCGCTGCCTCTGCCCACCCGACAGGGCCTTGGGTTTGCGGTCGAGAAGGTTCTCGATACCCAAAATCCGCGCCGCGTCCTTCACCCGCTGGTCGATCTCGGCCTTGGGGAACTTGCGCAGCTTGAGGCCGAAGGCCATGTTGTTGTAGACATCCATGTGAGGATACAGGGCGTAGTTTTGGAAGACCATCGCGATGTCGCGGTCTTTCGGAGGGATGTCGTTGACCAAGGTGTCGCCGATGTAGATATCGCCTGAGGTGATCTCCTCGAGCCCGGCCACCATCCGGAGGGTAGTAGACTTCCCGCATCCTGAAGGGCCCACCAAGACCAGAAATTCCTTGTCGCGGATCTCCAGGGTTGCATCGTTGACCGCAACAACACTGCCGAATCTCTTGTACACATGCTCCAGCCTGACTCCTGCCATTTGCAGTCCTCCCAGTTTATATTAATCGGCGGCATTTTTCGCCCACCGGTTCAACTACGCGTATTCGGCAAGCAATCGCAGAATCCTTCAACGCATTTGCATCGCCGCGCGTATAATGGTGCAGAAAGCAGACAGGTGGTGATGTCAATTGCCCGAGTGCAAGCCACTCGTGCTCATGCGGGGCATGACTGTTATTCCCGTTGGCAATGTTCAGGAACAACTGGCGTTTAAAGGGTTCCCCCTGGGCGAAGTGGACAACGTATTCGGTCTCAGGACAGAACTGGCTGTTCGGCAGTTCCAGGCCAGCGTGGGGCTACCCGAAACAGGCATCGTAGACGCCGAGACGTGGCGTCTGCTCTTCGACGGCATACCGCTCCCATCGGACTCGTGTTTCCCGGACGACCCTCCTGACGGGACCGGGACCCGCGCCCCAA
Source organism: uncultured Clostridia bacterium (assembly GCA_964471415.1). GTDB lineage: Bacteria > Bacillota > DTU025 > DTU025 > DTU025 > UBA5389. The sequence continues at coordinate 1,472 of CAYYHF010000041.1, forward strand.
CAGCAAGTGTCCATCAAGCGCAGGCAGCCCAGACTCGCCAGGCAGTTCGCATTCAGATCAGCTTGTCCCAGCGGCGCCTGACGCTGTTGCGCGGCGGCGTGGAGGCGGCGCACTACCCTGTAGGCGTTGGCAAACCGGCCACCCCCACCCCGGCAGGCAACTGGAGCGTGCTGAACAAGGCGGTGAATCCCGGCGGAGTATTCGGAACACGCTGGATGGCATTCACTCGACGCGGACACGGAATGCATGGAACTAACCAACCGCAGTCGATTGGACACGCGGTGTCCAACGGGTGCGTGAGAATGTACAACCCGGACGTGGAGGCCCTGTTCGAACAGGTGCAGGTGGGAACCGCGGTCATCGTAGTGTCCGGCGTCCCAGCGCCGGAGCCTGCGCCGGTAGCCGGCGCCTACGTAGTGCGGGCCGGAGACACTCTCTTCCTGATCGCGCGCAGATTCGGAACAACGGTAGACGCGATCAAGCGCGCCAACAACCTGACAACTGATGTGATAGGGATCGGGCAGGTGCTCAGGATTCCAGGAGCGGTTGCGGCCGCGCCCGCAACTACCGGCACAGACTACATCGTTCAGCCCGGCGATACCCTCTTCCTCATCTCGAGGAGGTACGCCACTACCGTTCAGGCACTGATGTCCGCAAACAACCTCACCAGCACCACGATTTACGTAGGCCAGCGTCTCAGAATACCGGGCGGGTCCCGAGGACCACGTGGACCAGAGGGATCGGGGGGGACGGGCGAATCGGCCGAGTACGTAATCCAGCACGGCGACACGCTCCAGGCCATCGCCGCCGCATTCGGGGTCACGCCTGAAGCGATCGTGGCGCTCAACCAGCTGCTTGGCGCGGACATCTACCCAGGCCAGCGCCTGAGAATCCCTTAGCACCACATAGGGCGAGGACCCGAGCATGCCCGGGTCCTCGTTTTGCACGGCTCTTCGCGCTGCTATTGCAGCGCGATGCCTTGGCTTCGCAGGAGCGCTGAGGCTAGAAGGATATCTCCATGCCTGCGTACACCTTGTTGGTGTCGACATCGTTGTAGGAGTATCCAAGGTTGACTCCGCAGGGCGCTGTGTACTTCACACCGAGTTCGCGCCCTGGCTGTCCGCCCTCAGGCTTGGTATCGATCAAGCCGGAAACGCCTATTCCGCGGAAGGCTCCAACATCGGCGCCCAAGGCGGCCTTGGCCACGTGCCTGATGTCGCTGAGCGCGAAGTTGGTCATGGTCGCATTGTAGCTGGCGCTCATGACCAAGTTGGGCAGGATCTGCCGCTGGGTGAATCCAATGCCCACCTGCGTTGTGTTGCGGAACGAGGACTCGGGGACCAGGTACTGCGTGATCTTGTGTCCGGCCGCAACGTCGAATCCCGCATAGCTGGTGCTGACAGCGGCTCCGATGGAGCGCTCATTGTCCAGCTTGCCATCGTCGTCCGAGCCAAGCAGCTCTCCGCCGATGCTGATGCCAAACCCTGCGAACGAGGTGTCAAGGCCTGCCGTAATGGCCGCCACGCCAGCCTCGCCTTCCAGCGGATTGCCTGTCTCTTGCGACCTGTAGGTCGGCTTGAATGCGGCGCCGGTCCTTCTGTATCCGGCGCTCGCCGTGACGTCCAGAGGCAGGAACGGGATCTTGTAGGCCGCCCCTGCCCTCATCGCGGCGGCTCGGGTGTTGGTCTGTCCTGCATATAGCGCCTCGATGGCCAGATCCGGTATGGGCTCAGCAGTGGCGTGCGCCACATAGTCCGTCTCTTCGTCTCCCACCTTGACCAGTGCGCCGTCTACTCCCACGCCGGCGAACTCAGTCGCGGCGCTGGCGCCGCGCACGGCTGCGCTGTTTGCCCAACCATAGAATCCGCTAACCTCCACAGGCCCAACGGTCGCTCCCGACACAGAGATTCCGTCAACTGCGTCCGTCTTGAGCACAAACGGAGAGTAAGCCAGTTCCAGATCGCCAATGCGGGTCGCGACAGATGGGCCGCCTACCCAGTATGGCCCCACCGTCTCTACGTAGGCAGTCATGACTCCACGCTGAATGGGAGGAATGACCGCCTCGCCCACTCCGTTTGCCAAGTTGAACTGCCACTTCATGCCGCTCATCTTGACTACGCCCTTTACATTCTGCCCTCCGACAAGGCCGACTCCCAGCGTCAGCTGCAGGTCGGTCGTGGCGCCGGTACCCTTCGCGAAGTCGTGATACACTTGGCTTTCGAGCTTGCCGCCCAGATCGATGGTGGCGGCTGAGACAGGCAGCGCAAGCGCGGCAACCATCATTGCTGCAAGTATTACTGCGAGCTTCTTCATGTTTTCTCCCCCTTGGTGACTTCCGTAACTTCGTATGCTGCTGCATGTCCGGAGCGATTTGGTGCGACATGTACTCCGTCTGACCGCAGAGGCTTTGGGGGGAAGTGTCCTCGTTGCCTTCCGCAAGACTCTGCAGAGCTGCTGCGATGTGTGGCGCCCAAGGCGTGTACTCTCGGCTCTGGGGGTTGCGCCTCCTTTCTGGCCTTCCGGCACGCCCAAGGCTTCGTGCTCCGGCTTATGGCAGGACTGATGCTTGCAACATCGCCTGTTGCTTACGAGCGATGCTTTCAAGCATCGCCTGCGCGGGGTATCAATTCTAGCTTCACAGCACTCGTTCCTGCAGGTAAACAGCCATTTGGCGGGGTGTAAGTTGTGGGGATGGAGGGGACAGACATCTGATGTGCCATACACTCCCGGTCACCCACAGGTCGGGCGCCGCTATCTAAACAGCCCCCACGCAGTAATGCCGTGGGGGCTTAAAGGTCCCTATGTCGTCGCTGCGGCCGAGAGGCGATCTGGCTTCCAAGTCAAGCCCGCCTGCAGCTTAGCTCATGGTCAGCGCAAGTATCGCCTTCTGGGCGTGGAGCCTGTTTTCGGCCTCGTCCCATAGCACCGAATGGGGGCCATCGGCCACATCGCCTGTGATCTCCTCACCGCGGTGCGCCGGCAGACAGTGCATGACAACGCAGTCGGGCTTGGCCAGGTTGACCAGGTCCGCGTTGATCTGGTATCCCGCGAAGTCGCGGACTCGCTTCTCGTACTCTTCCTCCTGGCCCATACTCGCCCAGACGTCAGTGTAAAGAATGTCGGCCCCGCGCGCGGCCTCCTTGGGATCGCGCACAACCTCCATCCTGACGCCCGTTGCGGCGCCGTCCGCCCTCGCCGCGGCCAGCACCTTGGGATCGGGTTCGTAATCGGCCGGACACGCGCACGCAACGTGCATGCCCACTTTGGCTCCGCCGTACATCAGCGAATGAACCATGTTGTTGCCATCGCCGATGTAAGCCAGCTTCCGACCGCGAAGATCGCCGAACTTTTCGATCCCTGTGAGGAGGTCCGCCATGACCTGGCATGGATGGAGAAGGTCAGTAAGCCCGTTGATAACCGGGATCGAGCCTTCCTGCGCAAGCTCAATCACGTCCGAGTGCGCGAACGTTCGGATCATGATGCCATCGAGGTATCGCGAGAGCACGCGAGCAGTGTCGGCAACGGTTTCGCCCCGCTTCATCTGGAGATCATTGGCGTTGAGGAACAGCCCGTACCCGCCGAGCTGCCAGATGGCGACCTCGAACGAGATCCTCGTCCGCGTCGAAGGCTTCAAGAAGATCATTCCCAGCGTCTTGCCTTTCAAGATTGGGTGCGGCACTCCCGCTTTCCGTTCAGCCTTGAGCACTGCCGCGAGGTCCAACACCCGCTTGATCTGCTCTGGAGTGAAGTCGTGGATCGAAAGGAAGCTCTTGCCCGAGAAACTGCGCCCCAGATCGTCATAGATAAGTTCCAGCGCCCTGGTCATCCAAACACCGCCTTCAGTTGTTATCTTGGATCGGCCCGGGCCCGCGCATCCTCACCGGGATAGCGAAGCCGCACGCGGGGCATGAATCCCCCCGAAGCAGCACCTCCACGCGGGCATGACCGTGCCTCCTTATGACCGTCTCGTTGCACGCCGGGCAGACCGTGTCGCGGCCCCCCGGAATGTCGGCGTTGCCGATGTACACGTAGTGGAGCTTCGCGCGCGCCGCATCCACGCACATCTGCAGCGTGGATATGGGAGTGGGCGGCGCAGTCATGCGATAGCTCGGAAAATAGCGCGATATGTGGAGCGGTATTTCAGGCGACAACCCTGCGATCCACGATGCCAGGCTGTCCATCTCTTCCTTCGAGTCATTCAGCCCCGGCACCACCAGGGTAGTCAGCTCCACGTGGCGCCCAGACTCATGAGCCTGCCGTATGGATCCAAGCACCGGTTCCAAATCGCCGCCGCAGACCGACTGGTAAAACTTCCTGCTGAAGGCCTTGAGATCGATGTTCACGGCGTCTACGTATGCCAGCAGTTCCTCGAGGGGCTCAGGGTTGATGTAGCCATTGGTGACGAGCACATTCAACAGACCGCGCTCGTGCACCAGGCGCGCGCTATCGTATACGAACTCATACCACACCAAGGGCTCCGAGTAAGTATACGCCACGCCCACCGATTGACCCCGCACGCTGTCCGCAAGGCCCGCCAGTTCCTCCGGGACGAACCGCCTGTGCGCCGCCTCGCGTTGTGATATTTCCCAATTTTGACAAAACTTGCACGAGAGATTACACCCGTAAGTCCCGACCGAGAGTATGCCCGCTCCGGGCATGAAGTGGTAAAGCGGCTTTTTCTCTATCGGGTCGATGGACATCGATGTAACCGCGCCGTAGGCGCGCGGCACGATCCTGCCGCCCGACATCGCCCGGGCGCGGCAAGCCCCGATCGCTCCCTCCCGAAGCCGACAACCCCTGGGACACAACTCGCAGATGCCCCGTCCCTCTTCCACTCTGGCATACATGGCTTCTCTGGCGCCTTCTCCAACAGGTTCCTTACTCGTACCTGGTCACCTCAAACCTCGCAAGCTCCACCGGCTCACCCTCCCCTATCCCGGCTTTGCGCCGCGCGATCCTCACCTGTTCCTCCACAGTGTCGATCCCATCCAGGTCGGGCAGAAGCAGACCCACTCGGCCGCCGCGTTGCACGATGACGCCGTACTTCCTGGGATCGAGTTCCTCCGGCCCCGATATCCGCTCAGGCTCCGACAGCACATCCACAGAGATCACCAGGTCGTCCAGTTCGTCGGGCTCGATAGGCTCGAATCTGGGGTCGCGCGTTGCCGCCGAGATCGCGTTCCCGATGATCTCCTGTGCCACGTTAGCATGCGTGGGCTGCGTAGTGCCGATGCATCCGCGCAGTTGACCGCCCTTATGGATGGAACAGAACACCCCTGCCGCCCGCTCCATTCCAGCCGGAAGAGGGTCAGGCAAAGACAGAACCTTCCGATGCCGCACGTACTCCTCTACAGCCTCTCGCGCAAGGGTCGCGTAGGGCGATTCGGACCTTCTCCTCTCAGCCCGCTTCTCCTCCAGAGCCCGAACGAGATCATCGTATCGGCAGCAGGACGCGCCCTCTGAATCGCCGGCCTCCATAGGCGCGAACGATGCCACCGCATAGCCTACGCCGAACGGTCCTTCATAGGAAATGACCTCGGCCTTCACCTTGAGGCCGTCCAGAGCGCCCAGCATCATGAAGACGGGCCGCAGACCGCACTCGCCCGCAGCCTCAACAAGTGGATCGTCCATGCGCGCAATGGCGGCCGCGTCCACGCGTCCCAGCGCCTCCACGAGCCGCTCATCGAAGACCTTGCCCTCCGGCGAATAACCGGCCGGAGCGCCGGGCTTCAGCCTATGCGATAGATCTCCGCTGGCGATGAGCGCCACGCGCTCCCCGCACTCCTTAACGGCCGCCCGTAGAGCGATTCCGAACGTGTAGAGGCGTTCCGGCGTATCGATCCCCATCGCCACAGGCACTAGCCTGAATCCCGACACTGCCTGGGATATGTAGTAGAGCGGCACCATCGTGCCGTGGTCGAGGCGGCGGGAAGCTCGAAGCCGGCCGATGAGCGAAGGCTCGATCACGGCGGCGGATATGCCCCGCAACTTGGCATGCCTGGCGATAGCCTCCGCCAAGGCCGTGTTGTTCTCGAACTCCATCGACACCGCCGCACCGAACTGGCGAAAATCCCCCGCCACCTTGGGCGAGCCTGTTATGGCGATCACATCCGCGAATACGGGCCCGTGAGGTGAGATCACAACGATAGTGTCGGGGCGCAGATCAGCGAAAATCCCCGCTAAGCGGCGCATGCCGTCTACAGTGCGCTGAGCCTGCGCCGTATCGGCCCCTCCCACCTCCGGCACGATTATCGGCGGATGCGGCGCCAAGGCCGCAAGTACTAGCCGCCCGGACTGAGCTGATCGATCGTTCATGGTAACCCATCCTCCCCCGCTGCAGTCTCCGACGAAGCATCGCGACTGTCCACAGCGGCGCCCAGCGCCGCAAGCTTCGAGCACAAGTCCTCATGGCCGCGGGTGATGTGTTCCACACCGGAAATGACGGTTTCTCCCTCGGCAGCCAGCCCCGCCAATACAAGCGCAGCGCCCGCCCGAAGGTCGGTGGCGCGCACACGGGCGCCTGTAAGACGCGGAACCCCTTCCACTATGAGGCTTCGCCCTTCCAGACGCATCACGGCGCCCATCCGCTTGAGCTCGTCCACGTGTAGGAAACGGCCCTCAAAGACTGATTCTGTGATCACGCTCACGCCCGCAGCACAACACAGCACCGCGCTGAGCTGAGGTTGCATATCAGTGGGGAACCCTGGGTAGGGCAAGGTCTTGGTATCGCACGCCCTGACGGGCAACCTCGCAGACACGTCCACGTAGTCGGCCCCGATCTCTACCTCCGCCCCGAGCTCGGCGAATTTGGAAAGCGTCGACTCAAGGTGCGTGGGTATCACATCGGTCACCCTCGCGTTGCCGCCGGTGATGATGGCGGCCGCCAGCAACGTAGCGGCCTCGATGCGGTCCGGTATAACGGAATAGACCGCCGGCGAAAGGGGCTGCTTGCCTTCGATGCGTATGACATCGGTGCCTGCGCCCCTGATGCTCGCTCCCATCAGACACAGGAAGTTGGCAAGATCCACCACTTCAGGTTCTCGCGCGGCGTTCTCGATAATGCTTGTCCCGCGTGCGAAGCACGCAGCCATCATGATGTTCTCGGTCGCGCCCACGCTGGGGAAATCCAGGTAGACCCTGGCGCCCTCAAGGTCTGCGGCGCGGGCTGAAATATACCCATGTTCCACCTCGACATCAGCGCCCAAGGCACGAAGGCCCTTGACGTGCAAGTCCATGGGCCGGGACCCGATTTGATCGCCTCCGGGCAAAGCCACGCGGGCTCGTCCGTTGCGCGCGAGCAGCGGCCCCAAGAGCAAACTGGAAGCCCTGAGCATTTTGCACAACTCGTAAGGGGGTTCGCTATGGACTACGCGCCGAGAGCGTATGCGCAGAGCTCTCGGGCCCGCGCGCTTGGCGCTCACCCCTATCTCCTGCAGTATCTGGGCCATGACCCCTACATCGCCTATGTCAGGCACGTTCTCAATGAGCGCTTCGCCTTCCGCGAGGATGGCGCCTGCCATTATGGCGAGTGTCGCATTCTTGCTGCCGCTGGCGATAACGCTGCCCGACAGGCGCCTTCCGCCAGACACGATCAGTTCCACCCGATCCGACCTCCAGGGCGCGCCGGATCCAGGCTGCATTCTGCGGCGCGTCCACTGGAATCTATTCTTCATACAGCCCCGTTTATCCTTTCGCTGGCTCTAGGACCTGAAATGCACTATTGACAGGTTCCGTTCAAGCGGCTCGTCAATATCTATATGCCCTGCTATGCTCGCAATTGGCGCGCCTTCGACCAGGAAGCGTACCCGCTTGACATAGGCGAACTCGGTCAGTGTATTCACTATCGAATATACAGTCATCTCCTCGGCACGACTCCCGCCCCAATGGTTGGACACGAACTCAGCGCTCAGATTGACTGAGGCCACATCGCCCTGCAGCTTGACCCATCGCAGCACTGTGCCGCGGGGGATCGTGGGCTTTAGGATGCTGTCCTTGCCCGGACCGGCAATGAGGCAATGCATGACCGCTGTCAGCGCGTCCGCCGCGTCCATGGCCGCAAGGCCCGGCACTTCGCGCATCTCCGGCATCAGCGAATCGTCAAGGTTGGTGGGCCCGCCGAAGTAGAGCACTGCCGAATCCGGAGCGACCTGCGCCGCGGCCACTTTGCGCACCGTGCCCCAGTCGGCGCCCGCCGAATCGGTCGCCATGGATTTGCCCCCTCCGGCCGCGTCCACAAGATAGTCGACAATGCCGTGGTATATGGCTTCGGCGACCCGGACCCGGTAAGCAGGGTCCGAGAGCAGCCGCTCCTCCCGCGGGTTTGACAGAAAACCCACCTCCACAAGGGCAGACGGGACTCTCACCTTCCGAAGCAGATATATGTCCGCCGGGCGCGCTTTCCTAGTATTGGGGCCAAGACGCGCGACTAGCTGGGCCTGGATGTGCACTGCCAGCGCTCTGCCTTCGTCGGAGGCTGGGTTGTAGAAGACCTGAGCCCCCGACCACTGCGGTTCGGGAAAGCTGTTGGAGTGTATCGTCACGAATATGTCGGGAGAACTGGCGTTGACCAACTGCGCCCGGCGCTCCAGCTCAGCGCGCTTGCGCGAGCCGGTCAGGTCTCCCCCATCGTCGATAAGGTCATGGTCGCTTTCGCGCGTCATGACCGTGTACACCGCCGCTCGTCCCAGAAGCGCACGAAGCTCCAGCGCGATATGGAGGTTGATGTGCTTCTCACGGATTCCGCTCTTGCCCTTCGCCCCTGAATCAGGCCCGCCGTGCCCCGCGTCTATGGCTACAACGCGCCCTGATACGATGTCTCTCACAGGAGCAAGGACACTCACCACAGAGGTCCCGAGAAGGTAAAGAGCCACGCCCAGAGCGACCACGGCAGCCATCGCGGCGCACGTCCGTCGAGGGATGAGTATGAGGATTACCGGTCTCACAGTGCAGACCTCCGCCGAGCGAGGCTCGCGCCCATCGCGTCCTCAGCCAGTTGGAGGATATGCCGCGGACCAGCCCGCGATGACCGCCATGCTCACACACTCAACGTATGGCTCGGATCACCCGGTAGCCTCCGCCTATCTCCGGTTCATCAGCGTTGCCGAAAGTCTCGCGGATGAACGTCCGCAGAGAACCCGCGCCCTGCTTGGTCCTTGCCACTGCATAGAACCGGCCGCCTGGCTTCAGATGGTCCCGGGCTTCTTCGACCAGCCTGTAGACAACGGACTTGCCCGCCCTGATCGGAGGGTTGGTGGCAATCACGTCGAACTGCCTGCCTCCCATTGCGCCAAGACCATCTCCGCACACCACCATGGCGCGGTCAGCGCCGTTGGCCCGCGCGTTGGCTCGCGCCAGCTCGCAGGCGCGCTCGTTCACATCAACCATCCACACCTCATTGCCCGGGTGCGATACGGCCACCGCAATGCCTACCGGCCCCCAACCGCACCCAAGATCCAGAAAGGATTCTCCGTCTTCCAAACTGATAGCCTTGATCAGCTCGCGCGTACCCCGATCTACCCGGCCCTTGGAAAACACGCCCGCGTCCGTCTCAAAGATCAACTCACGCCCATCGCGCATCCGATGCCGCACCGCGCGGCGCTCGTGCTGCGATGTGGGAGAGGGTGTGAAATACTGCTCGGCCAGTGTGTACACCTCCCGGTTGGACATGATCGGCCTCAGGTTATCCAGGTCCAGCCGAGTAGTTCCACACTCCCTGCCCGCCGTCCTTCACGACATCGGCCATTCTGCACGCCATTTGCTGTCTTTCATGTCGTCCGCCGCCCCGGTTCTGCCCGGCCCTACATCGCAAGACTCCCCTCCGATGTCTTGATCAGCTGCAGCACTTTCTCCTCAACGCCGGTTGTGGCGTCAACGTAGACGAAGAAGTCCTCGCTGAAGGAAGTGCCGCGGAATTCCCAGCAGAAGGCCTCGGGGGTATCCACGGTCTCCACAGGTATGACAGCGAGGCGCGCCGGCGCGGTTACTGTGAGCGCAGGGCTGAGCAGTTCCTTCGCCTCGTCCGCCTGTATCGACGGCTGCGGCAGCTTGCGGACGCGGTGAGACGTGAGAAACCCCAACGAGTCATAGGAGAGTATGTCCCCGTTATCCAGCGCCACTTTGACCTTGACCATATCGGGATAGACGTAGACTCCGTTCTGAACCCATACGAAGGGGATAACCGCAACATCGCCCACCTCCGAGGCAAACGTTGGCTTCATACTGGTCATGCCCACCTTCGCTAGGAACTCGTTGGCCTTGGCCACTGCGGCTGCAAGATCGATCTTCTTCGGATCGATGTCCCTGGATATGTTCATGAGCGCCACGTGTCCTCCGATCTTGGTCACGTCAACCGTTGCGTCCGGCTTGCCGCTTTTCCTAGGCGCCTCCAGACTGACGCGGTAGGCGGGTATCTTGCTGTCCACCTCTCCCTCTATCCTGCCTGTGTGCGCCGATGCATCGAACGGGACGAATCTGCGGGCGATTTCGATGGCCTGAGCGGAATCGACTGCCGCTCCTGTTACTCCCGTAGGTTCTCTCTTTTCAATGTGGTCGGAGAACGGTCCATCGTATATGAGCGTTGGGAACTGCTGCACCGACTCGTCCACCTTAGTAAAGCCATCGGTGACCGCCTCAGGAGTGGACTTGGATCCCGGTTTAGCAGGCACTTCCTTCTTTGCCTGCTCCGCCACGCGGACCCAGTTGATCCGCCCGGCCGCGGCCTCGGCCTCCATGCCGGCAAGGCCCTGAGCGAGATCCTCCGACTGTTCCTTCATGTGCACAAGCTTTTGCCAGTCATCATCGCTCATCATCTGCTGGTTTGCGATCTTCCGCGCAGTTACGAATGCGAAGTCGCCGACTTGCGTGAGGAATGCCGATGTTCGTGCAAGAACCTTGTGGGTTACAGGCAGGCTGTTCAGATTGGCCTGGGCGTTGCTGGCTTCGCGGAACACATCCGACAAGGCGCCGACCCTGAGGCGCGGCGAACCCGATACCAGGCTCTTTGACAGCGCCACCCGCACATTGTCCACGTTGCCAAGAAGGTCGAAGAAGGAGTTGAAATACTGGTTCCCCACGGCGACCTCCAGTCGCCTTCTGGCGCTCCATTGCGCGTAGCCAAACACCAGGCTGGCAATGAGCAGCAGGACCAGGAGCGCCCCCGACCAGTTGGCCGCGGTTCGTCCCGCCCCGGCAGTGCCGCCTCCGCCCGCGGCGCCCGCTGCGCCGATAGCCCGCGCGGCGCTCTCGTCATCACCTGTATTGCTTGTGTTGCCTGTATTGCTAACCTCGTCTGCCATGGACGACAGATACCCCCTTTTACCTGGCGAATACGTGCTTGCCTATGCGCACAGCTATGCTCCTGCTCCATATCCACCCCGATACCGGCTTTGAAGGGTTCCAGAAAAACAGGCACCCATATGTGGGATCATATCCGTTTAGGGCATCGCGGGCCGCCGACACAGCCTGGCCGCTCGGGCTTCTCTGCCAAATCAGCCCGTTGGAGACGGACTCGAACGCGCCCGGCTGGAAGATCACCCCCGACATGGTGTTCGGAAACTTCGAGTCTTTGACCCTGTTGAGCATTACAGCCGCCACGGCGACCATGCCCTGGTAGGGCTCGCCTTCCGCTTCAGCGGCCACAAGACGGGCAAGGAGATCAGCATTGCCCGCCCGCCCCTGGGCATCGCCGCGCAAGACAACAGAGCACGTGATCGCCGCGGCCAGAACCAGCGCCGCCAAGCCCACCGTCAGTATCCGTTTCATCCTCAGTGCCGAGCTCATCAAGTCTCCTCCTCGCAGCCCCGTCTATCGCGCGAATACGTGCTTTCCAATCTGCGTCACTATCCTTCTGGTCCATATCCATCCCGACACGGGCTTGTACGGATTCCAGAAGAAAATCGATCCGTAGGTGGGATCGAACCCGTTCACCGCATCTCGAGCCGCCGCGTACGCAGTGGCGTCCGGCGTTCTGCTCCAGTAAAGTCCATTGGAGACCGACTCTAGCGCACGCGGCTGAAATATCACGCCCGAGAGCGTGCGCGGGAAGCGCGGATTCTGCAGTCTGTTCATTAGGACCGCTCCCACAGCCACCTGGCCTCGGTAGGGCTCTCCTCTTGACTCCGCGGAGATCGCGCGCGCCAGAAGATGCACGGACGCCGATCTGGACGGCGCGGCGTAGGTCGCCGCAGGCGCCCTGGCCGCGGCCGCCACAGTGTAGCCGAATCCCAGCGCGCGCCAGGTCTCCCCGCCCACAAGGCCATCGACGCGCAGGCCGTTTCTGCGCTGGAAGGCCACTATGGCCCTGTAAGTACGGGAGCCGTATATCCCGTCTACGTAACCCCGGTAGTAGCCCCAATCAGAAAGCTTCCACTGAACGAGCCTGACAGACCGCCCTGTTGTGCCCCAGTACAGAGTTGGCCTCGCCTCAGCCGCCGCCGGCGCCGACATCGCGAGAATGCCGGCCACCGCCAAGACCAGAATCAAGGCCGATCCCAAGATCCGCTTCTGCAGGTTCATAATCTAGATACACCCCTGTCTGGTTGGATCACACGCTGTGCTGCCACTATTCTCCCTGAGATGTGCGTCCCGTATTCGCATTTGGG
>CAYYHF010000042.1:0-13884 GCA_964471415.1 uncultured Clostridia bacterium
ACGAGTAGTCCGCCGTCATACAGCGCACACGCATGGCCAACATCGCTTCGGAGTCGCGAAATACCGTCAGAGCACGCTGCATGGCTGCATGCAGTTCTGACACTGAGTATTCCCAGAAGACGAAGCCGGTCTCAGGCTCGCGCACCGAATCGCGCAGACCGCCCACGGCCCTGACTACGGGTATGGATCCATACCTCATGGATATCATCTGCCCAAGTCCGCACGGCTCAAACCTGGACGGCATGAGGAAGAAGTCGGATCCTGCATAGATCTCATGAGCAAGGTAGTTGCTGAATGCAAGCTTGATCCCGACCTTGCCAGGATGCGCCGCAGCCAGCATCCGCAGTGCTTCCTCGTACTTGGGCGATCCCGTCCCCAAAATCACGAACTGCACGTCCGAATCCATCATGCGCGAAGCCGCCTCGATCAGGATATCCACACCCTTCTGCTCGAACAGACGTCCTACGAAGCCGAACACAGGCGCGCCCGGGTGATACGGCAGGCCAAACCTGGCCACCAGCGCCTTCTTGTTCTCCTCGCGCGCCTCGATGCTCTCCACATCGTAGTTCGCGGTCACCATGGTATCGGTCATCGGATTCCATTCGTCGTAGTCGATGCCATTGAGTATTCCCCGGATAGATTCGCGCCTGCCGCCCAATACATCCTGGAGGCCCATGCCGAACTGAGGCGACTGGATCTCCCGCGCATACGTGGGCGACACAGTGCTGATCCTGTCGGAATACATAATCGCCGCCTTCAAGATGTTGAACTTGCCGTAAAACTCGACGCCCGTTGGTCTGAAGTGGTCCCATGGCAGAGACGAGTATATGAAGTCGTTCCAGTCGCCGGTGCCCTGGAAAGCCAAGTTGTGAATGGTGATGATGGTCCCCGGGTCGCGCGGGCAACCGTACACCTTGCAGTAGACCGGCAGCAGACCGGTGTGCCAATCGTTGGCGTGCACAATGTCGACCTCAAGCCGTCTCGCCAGCTCATACGCGGCCTTGGCGAAGAACATGAACCGCCTCAAATCGTCGGACGAGTCGTACGGCTTCTCGCGGGCAAAGTAGGCGCCATTGCGAATGGCGTAGAGCGTCAGGTTAGGGGCAATCTGCGCCCGCATAACCTGGCCTTCCTCCCGCCCATATCCCATAGGGGGGTAGACTGATCCCCACTCCTCAAAAGACAGCCCGTTCCACTTGGCAGTTTCGTATCTGGGCATCACTAGGTGCACATCGCACCCGGCCTGCGCTAGGAACTTGGGAAGACTGCCCGCCACATCCGCGAGACCGCCCACCTTCATGTACGGGTTGACCTCTGACGAAGCAAAGAGCACTCTCACTATCAGCATACCTCCTCATGTAACTGCGTGACTGCGCTATTCGCGCTTGCCTGACGACTCAGAATCATCCGGCCCAGCAGATGCAGCGGACTCGAGGGACTCGTAAGTGTAGGCAGGGAGGTCATCATCGCTGAGAATCTCGCGAAGACCCTCATAAGCCTGCGCGCATTGGCGTCTATGACCTTCGAACCGCTTTTCCGGATAGTCGCCCGCAGTCCCAGTATACATGAGAAACTCCCAGTCGGAAGCCATCATTAGCAGGAATTCGCGGATGAACTCGTCCACATGGCCCTGCAAATCCCATAAATCCCCGGGCCATGGGCCAAACGGCGTCAACACCCAGCTACCGTTGACTACGTCCTCCAGTTCCCATATCCTCTCCCACATCGACCTGGTCCGCTCATTCATCCACACCGAGTGGTCGCAGTTGACCCCCCACGATGACTCCTGCGGCTCGATGCGCTCCAGCCCGCCAAGCGCGCCCATCGCAGCGCCCGCCTCAGCGCCCGCCTCAGCGCCCACATCCGCAAGTATCTGCGAGCAGGCGGCCAAACTGACCCGGCCGGATCCGGACATGATCCTAGCCACTTCCTCCAGGAAGATTGGGCCCTCAAACCACCAGTGCCCGAAGAGCTCGGTGTCGAACGCCGTGGTCAAGACGGGCGATTCCGCCTCGGATTTCGCGGCGACCTCCTCCACCTGCGCCACAAAGTGCGCCGCGTGCTCGCGGGCGCGCGCCGCCGCCGCCGCCGGATCGTAGGGTTGCTTGGTCTTGAGGCCGCCCGCTGAGTCGGTGACTCTGTGATACCTCATGCCGGAGCGCGGATTCTGCTTATGAAACTCCCTATAGGCGAAATCGCCCGGATACCCGGTCCACTTGGACCAGACCTGCGCGCACAGCTCGGGGACGCGAGGGAAAATCACTAGGCTGGAGTCGCGACACAAGTAGAGTCGGTCCACCTGCCGGCCCGTGAGCGGCGCCGTCCGCGTGCTCTCGCCGTAATGGCTCATGGCCCGCCCGCCCTGCACGGCCATCGCGTCAAGTACCGTATAATCATAGCCATCGCCCGTTACAAGCTCCTCCAAGCCCGGCCTGTATGCGCACTCGGGAAACCAGAACCCCCGCGGCTTGATTCCGAAGATCTCGGTGAACATGATCCGCCCGATGCGCACCTGAAGACGCCTGGATTTGTCATGTTTGAGCAGCGGCAGGTAAGCGTGGGTCGCGGCGGACGTTGCAAGCTCGATACAGCCTTCCCGCGCAAGATCCGCAAATGCGCCGGGCAAGTCGCGCTGCATGGCCTCAAACTCCGTCAGGGCCAGCTTGATCTGGTCTTCCATCCAGAAGGTGAGCCTGGCCAACTCGGTACGCCCACCAGCCAGAAAAGCGGCGCGGTCCTCGCCCACCCGATGCAGGCGATCCTTGAGATAATCCACGAAACCCCGTTTGAACGCATCGCTCGCCAACTGCTGCCCCAGCACAGGCGTGATGCTGAGAGTGACGCCCGCGGGCACTCCTTCGCGCGCAAGATTGCGAAAACACCTCACAAGAGGCACGTAACAACTCCACGCTATTTCGTATATCCACTCCTCGCCGAACGGCCATTTGCCGCAGCCCATCACCCACGGCAGGTGACTGTGAAGCACAATCGCCAGCTTAGGACGGTTTTGACCCACCTTGTCCACCTCCTGGCCTGTCATTTGCACCTTGTCATCTCAGCGCTCGTTCTATCCGCTCCAGTCCTTCCTTGAGAACAACGCGAGGACAACCGATGTTGATGCGCATGAAACCTTCGCCGCCGGGACCGAACATGCGGCCATCGCTCAGCCCCACTCGCGCGCGGTTCACGAGAAAGTCGATGAGACCATCGGCGTCCAGCCCGAGCCGGCGTCCAAGTTCCCGACAGTCGAGCCAGACCACGTACATTCCTTCGGCAGGCGCCGCCCGAATCCCAAACAGGCGCGATGCCGCAAACTCCTGCAGATAGCGCAGGTTGCCTTGCAGGTATTCCAGAAGCCGGTCTAGCCAGGCATCGCCCTCCCTATAGCCGGCCTCAAGCGCCGTCAGCCCAAACAGGTTGCACTGGCTCAAGCCAAGACCCGCTCGGACCTTCGTGAAGCGCTCTCTCAGCCCCTCGCTGGGGATGACGGCCACGGACGCAGCCAAACCCTGAACGTTGAAGGTCTTGCTGGGCGCCATGAGCGTGACCGAACGGCTGGCCGCCCCCTGCCCTAGCGATCCGAAGGGGATGTGCGTTGCTCCCGGGTAGACGATGTCGCAGTGTATCTCGTCTGATACCACAATCACCCGGCGCGATGCGCACATGCCTGCCAGTCGCGCCAGTTCATCATCGGTCCATACCCTGCCCACAGGATTGGCCGGACTGCACAGAAGGACCAACCGCGCGCTGTCCAGTTTGGCCTCTAGATCGTCCCAGTCGATGCGGTATCGCCCATCGGCCTCCATCTTCAGCTCATTGTTGAGCAAGCGCCTACCGTTACCCTCCACCACCTCGAAAAAGGCAGGGTAGACAGGCGACTGCACAATCACGCCATCGCCCGGCTCAGTGTATGCCAGCACCGATATAGCCAGACCTGGGACTACGCCTGGACTAGTCACGATCCAATCGGCGCTGATCTCCCAGCCGTAGCGGCGCTCGACCCATCCCGCCGCCGCCTCGCGCAGTGACCGCGAAGCGAAGGTGTACCCGTAAGTGGGGTGCTGCGCCCGCTCAACCAGGGCCGACACGACCGCCCGGGGCGATGCGAAGTCCATGTCGGCCACCCACAGAGGCGTCACATCGTCCCGCCCGAACAACTCTATGAGGCTATCCCATTTTTCACAGTCAGTGTTGGTTCTGTCAAGTAGTCTGTCGAATTCGGAGGGCATTACATAATCCTCCTATGGGACCACTATTCGCCTAGCGCCCGCATTATCCTGTGGAACCACTATTCGCCTCAAAAGCGCATTATCCTGTATATGCTTTGCGACACAACACCCCTGATACCGAGGGCGTATAACATGTAGCGAGGTGATCGGACTTGCTGGAATCATGGCTTTCGAAGTTGGAGGAGCAAAGTTTCGGAGTGAGCGGTTTCCGCAGACACGTGCACAAGATATCCGGGACTACGGCATCGCAGGCAGGGCACAACCACAGGCTGAGCGTGGTCACAGGGCCGCCTTGGCCCGGGTCGAAAGGACACATCCATGGAATCCTGGGCGCCACTGAAACAGGCAAGAGCGTCCACTCCTATCAGGTGAAGGGATGGACCGGGCCCTCCACGGCTACAAGCGCCGAACACACGCACTCTGTGGACATCAATACCAAGGAAGCCGAAGCGCACTTCCACATAGTGCACGGCGTCAGCTCCGCTCTTGTGTCAAGTAGAGCCGCGGCGATGACTGCTCGAACACCCGATGGCGTGTTCAACGAATGACCTAACCGGCGGAGGCCTTCAGAGCGAACTCCGCGGCCACCAGCCCGGTCCGCCTGAAGTGCTCCGCCGTATGGGGATGACAGGTGAAAACCAGCACCTGACAGACATCGGACAGCTCCGCCAGCACCCGCGCCGCAGCGGCCGCGCGACCCGGATCGAAGTTGACCAGCACATCGTCGATCATGACAGGCATAGGTTCGGCGTGGGAGCAGTACTCCCGTACCAGTCCGCATCGGACAGCCAAATAGAGCTGCTGCTCGGTGCCGCAGCTCAGCCTGGTATGAGGGTAGGTTCGACCGTCCGGCCCAACCACGTCCAGCGACTCGAGGCCCGCCACGCGCGCGATGATCGATGGCCACCGCCCTGCGGTCATGCGGTCCAGAGCAGCCGAAGCATCCTGCAGTACCTGCGGCTGGCGCTCGCGTTCGTACTTCTCGCACGCCTCATCCAGCAAATCCAAGCACACCCGGTGCGCTGCCCACTCCCGGAGCATGGCATCGAGCTCGCCCAGGCAGGACGCCCGCTCGCCGCCTAAGCGGGCCAGCTCGTCCCGGCGCTCCAAGCTCTCCTTAGCCTGGCCGAGCGACCCGAGCTTCCGATCAAGTTCCCCCGCCTTCGCCCCCAGCTCCTCCGCGCGTCCGGAGGCTTCTTCCAAAGCAGCCCGGATTTCGACTGCAGTGTGAGACGAGTGGTCGGCGCGCGCGCGGGCACGCGCCGATGCGGGAAAGACCGAGTCCAGCTGGGCCCGAAGAGCCTCGACCTCGGACGCCGCGCGTTTGCGCGCCTCAGCCTGTTCCTGCGCCTCGACGCCCAACGCGACCAAGCGATCCACCGCAGCCTGGTACTTGCCTTCGTCCGCCGGCGGCATCCCCAGCGCCGCCAAGACCAGGTCCACAGCTGCCTCGTAATCTGCGGCGCGCGCTTGGGTCGCCTCCAATCGCTGCGCTGCCTGGGCTGCCCGCTCGCGGGCAGACTTGGCCCGGCGGATGAGCTCGATAGTCTGCAGCGCCCCGTCATGACTGAACTCAGGATCAATGCCCCGATCCGCTAGCCACGTGCGCCACTTGTCGCGCTGGGATGCGAGCGCCGACCGTGCAGCCTCCAGCGCTTCCTGCGCAGTATCCAAATCCTCCGCCGCCCGCTCACGCGCATCGCAGGCCTCCTTAAGATCCCGCTGCCCGCGGGCAAACGCGTCCCAGTCCATCAGATCCTGCCTGGCGCTTTCCATCTCACTGGCCAGCCAGGCTTCATCCATCATGACCGCGGCCGAGGCCTGCTGACCTGTCGGCGCTAGCTTTGCCTTAGCGGCCTCCAGTTCCTTGACGGCCTGTCGATGCACCGCAACCAGCTGTTCTTCTTGCGCCCGAGCTTCCTTCGCACGCTCCCGAGCGCCGATGGACGCCGCGTCCGCAGCGCGTGCCCGGCGAATAGCGTTTCGCGCAATGGCAAACCCGGCCGCGATGCCCGCCGCCACGATCAAAAGCCCGGCCCAGGCCGGCCTGCCCAACGCGGCCGCCGCCGACCCAGCGCCGATCAAGACAGGCGCAAGCCACGTCTGCGCAAAACCTCGCGCCTGCGAGGCCGCCTCGGCTCGCTCCGCGGCCTCGCGAGCCGCATCGGCAGCGCGCTGCCCCGCCGCCTCAGCCCGCACGGCAGCGGCCGCGGCAGATGTATGCAAGGCCTGACACCTGCCTATGCTGTCTATCCTGGACTGAACCGCCGACCGATCCGGATAGTCCGGCTTACGGCTTAGCTCCAGTTCCTGCTTGAGCCGGCCATACTGGCGCGCCGCAGCCTCTGCCGCCTCGATCCGAGCCCGCAGGACCTCCTGCGCCCGCTCCATCGCGCCGGCCAACGCCCCCTGCGCCTCGCGCATCCGGCGTACAGTCTCATCCACCCCAGGCGAGGTGTCGAAGGCCGCCGCGGCCTGCTCATCCCAACCCTGCCCCAGCTCGCCGAGGAGGCGCCGATGATCCGCGCGCACGGCGTCCGCCTCCGCCGCAAGCTCGGGGATCGACCTAAGCACGACCAAGTAGCCGTCCAGCCTGAGCTGCAGCTCGCGAAGGGCGTCCGCCTGCTCAAGCAGCGCGCTGCAGCCGGGATCGGGCTCGCCCAGCCGTTCCAGGGCTGAAGTCGCCTGGCAAAGCCTCTCCCATACCGGCCTCGTCGAATCTAGGCTGGCATACCATAGCTGATCCTCCCGGGCCGTGCGCAGCGATTCCTGCATCGCGGCATACACAGCCCGGCACTGATCTATCTCGCCGGCCAGTCTGGCGTGCTCCGCGACATCGCGGCTCAGTCCGGCAATACGCCGGTCCAGCTCGTCCGCTCTGGAAAGCGCCACGTTGATCAGGGGCGCACGCCCTCTGGGCTTGTAGAGCGAGTCGCACTTCGATTCAAGCCTCCTGCGGGCCGCAGGCAGGGACCGCGTGCCAAGACCCGCGCCGGCGCTGTAGATCCTGGACCGCACGTCATCGGAATCCAGTGAATCCAGCACAGCCAGTTCCGCCAGACCGAAGGCGAATACGTTGGCGTAGAGCGCCTTCGACATGTTGCCCACCTCCGTCGCCGGCCGGCGCGACTGCCCCCGCTCAGCATACCGCCCAATCCGCTCCACGCGTCCATCGAGCATCTCCACCTCCAGGCTTCCGCCGTGACGGCCGCCTCCTAAGGGAGCATAGAAGCTGCGAGACGCCTCCCCCTCAAAGCCGAAGAGCACCCCTCGGACAAACGACATCAGCGTAGTCTTGCCGGCCTCGTTGGCGCCGGTGAAGAGGACCACACTCGGGCCTTCGGAAGGGATCGAAATGCGCCAGTCGTGGAAGACGCCGAAACCGTCTATGTAGACCTCGCGTATGCGCATGGCTATGAATCAGCCTCCTCCAAGAGCAAGTCAAGCGCCAGCGCTTCCGCCCTGCTCACGATGTGCAAAAGCTCCTCATCGCTTAGCTCGCGCGCCATGCGGATCGCCCGCGCACTCGTCAGCTTCTCTGTGAGCGCCTCGCGTATCTGCGCCAGGCGGGCCGGATCAGACCGCGCTTCATCCACAAGGCACAGGAAGTCGGATATGAGGCTGCCGCCTGCCCGCAGCGCGTCCCTGTCGACATCGGGCTCCGTGAAATCCTGCACGCACTCGACCCAATCCAGTCGTTCGCCGGCCGACACAGACTCCCTAGCCGCCGACAACAGCGCGTCCTGCCCGTCCAGAGCCAGCTGTCGATGGACCGGCCCTCTGCCGAAGAGACGCACCCGAAAGGCACACGATCTGCCATCAGACGATGCCGCCAGCCGATCCATGCCGCCTCGCACTTCCTCGATGAGCTGGTCCACCGTGGACATGCCATCGATACCGATGTCCAGCACATGCCAGCGGATGACATCGGTAGACACGAACTCCAGCGATACGCGACCGCCGCGGCATACGCCGCCAGCGCCGCCTGCATCGCCCGCGCCGCCCTCGCCCAGGTTCACGCGCACCACAAAGCACCCGCGCTGCCCCGTCTCCCGCGGATTCCTCCCCTGCACGCACCCTGGGTACACAACCACCGGACCCTCTTCCGAAATGATAGTGGGTTGGTGCACATGCCCCAAGGCCCAATAGTCGATTCCCGAGGCACGAAGATCGCTCAGGGTACACGGCGCGTAGTTGGCGTGCGTCAAGTCGCCGCCCACGTTACAGTGGAGCACCCCAATGGTGAAGGGGTCGCCGGGCCTCTTCCGGAACATGAGGGCAAGATTTTCGCTCACTGCCGGCTGCGGGTAACTGATCCCGCTGACTTTGGCCACTTCACGCCCGCTCACAACGATAGGATGTGTCGAGACATCAGGTCCGAAGAAATGGACCTGGTCAGGCCAGCTGAAGGCGGACCGCCATCCTGCGAGACTGTCGTGGTTGCCCCATGCGACAAAGCTCTCCACGTTGCGCTCAGCCAACATCGACAGGACCGTCCACAGCTCATGCTGCGCCTTCAGGCTGCGCTGCTCAGCGTCGAACACATCGCCCGAAAGCACCAGAAAGCGCGCGCCCTCATCGATGCAGACCTGGGCGATGGCGCCGAGCGATGCCCTGGCGGCGCCCGCGAAAGCCTCCGCAGCCTCCGGCGAGTCCAGCTTGATCGAAGCGAAAGGCGAGTCGAGGTGGATATCGGCTGCATGGACAAAACAGAGTTCCGCCGATTCAGTGGACCCCTTCAAACGCAAAACCCCCTCTGAGACGATTATTCGCCTCCCGAAGGGGTTGACCTGCCAAGAATGCAACGATGCGCTATAGGCTCCGCGCCATCTTCAGCAGCAGCTCCGGGTCAACATCGCCCACAAGCACATACCTGATCCCGCCGCGTTCCCATTCAATGGACCGGCCGCGCCGAGGCAACGATGCCAGCCTAGCAAACCAGGGCACCTTCCGCTCGTAGAGTGATATCGCCCCCAAGCCATCGCTGTACACCAACTGCACCACCGGCCTCGCCGGGGCCATCGGCCCGCGCCGACCCGGCCCCCCGAAAACCCTCGCCGGCCGCACAGCCACAAGCCGGTAGCCTTCAGGCGTCCACGCGGGCAATCGCACTTGGAACCCGGCCTTCGCCGACACCTCCCCCAAAGGTATCCTCGCAACTGAACATGGCACGGCTTCGGCCGATGACAGCGCCGCTCGCGCCGCCTCCAGCATCTCGCGTCTCGGGGCCGCATACGAGATCTGCTCCACCTCCCACAGCCAGATCACATCGCCGGTATAGTCCCGGTCTTCAATGCGAAGAGCCGCTCCCGTCTGACAGTCCACCCATACCGTCCTGCTGACATTGCCGGGCCGCTTGGGCGATACCCGCACTTCCACTGTATCGCGCCCCGCGACCGCCTCGCCCGCAGCCGAGGAGAACACGTAGTTCGCCGACAAAAGCGCCAGATCGTGCCCGAGCGGTTCCGCCAACAACGAAAGCGCCTGCAGAGGCGGAGGGCCGATAGGCGCCCCAGTATCGAGATCAGGACCGCTCGGACCGCCCAGCCCGCCGGGCCCGCTGCGCACCGGGTCTTCCCCTCCTGGCTCGAATGAAGCGGAAGTGGCATAGAAGACCTGCATTCCGTTGCCCACGGCCGCGCTCACCACATAGCCGCAGCCGGGGACAGGCATGGAGTAGACCACTATCTGATCCATGCGGGCCGCATCCACCCACGTATCCCCGGAAGACGGGTTCCACATCCTAACCCGCGCCTCGTAGTCGCAGGCAGGCGTCAAGCTGAGCGCGTAGAGTCTCTCAGGAGACAATCCCAACGGGGCAACCGGGGCGGTAGACGCCATGCCGCAGGAAGGAGCCAAGACCAGCCACATGGCCAAACCCACTGCTACAAGCGCTCGCAACCTTGACTCACCTCCCTGGATACGAAACCAGCAACGCCCCGACATTCCCTGAACGGACGATATAGTGCGACCGCACCAAGACCGTATCTTCCGCTATCATCTCTCGTCTATAGACATAACCTGCTGCGCCCAAGACCGAAATCAGCAGCGCTGCAGCAACGGCCAATCCCATAGCCAGCCGTTGGCGCGACTGCGCCCAACGAGCCGCCCGCCCTGCCAAATCCGCAAGACCCGCCAACCCTGGCGCGCCCACCCCGCCCGCCCGAGCATCGCTTTGCGTCTCGTCCCCGGCGCCGGGCGCCGAAATGCCCGCATCCACCAGGGCGACCATGGCCTCCACATCCCACATCGGCGCCTGAATCCGCCGCGCCGCGCTTCCAAGCGCGCCCAGGGCCTCCGCAGCATCGCTGCATTCCGAACAGACCCGCAGGTGATCAGACACGGCGCGCAGCGCCGGCGCATTCAACTCGCCGTCTAGATAAGCTCCCAGCAATTCATCGCTCAGATGCCTGTCTTCACGCTTCATGCGTCTTGCCGCGGCGGTTCCTACGCAAACCGCGCGGACCCAACCCCCTCGCTCAGGCTTTCCCTCAGCATCCTCCTAGCCATGCTCAGCCTTGACTTCACAGTGCCCACGGCAACGCCGAGAGCCCCTGCTATCTCGGAGTAGCTCATCAACTCCGTCTCACGAAGCAAGAAAACCGCCCTGTATATGTCGGGCAATCCGGCAACTGCCGCTCCTATCTCGCGAGCAGTCTCGATGCGGCCCACAATCTCCTCGGGATCAGCCCCCTCATCCTCCAGCTGAAGCGGCGCGCCCAATTCCGCCGGACCAACAGGCCCATCCAGCGACACCAAAACCGCTCGGCGACATCGCTTTCGGAATTCGTTGTTTATCCCGTTTACCAAAATCCTTCGTATCCACGAGTAGAACTCGGCCTCGCCTCTGAAAGAACGTATGCCCTTCCACCCCGCAAGCCAGGCCTCCTGCACCGCGTCGAATGCGGCCTCCTGTGAGCCGGTCATGCGCCAGGCCAAATTGAGCAGCTTCTGTGAGTGCCTCCGTACAAGCTCAGAATAGGCGTCCTTCGACCCCGAAGCCGCGCCCCGCGCGAGATCTCCATCGGATGTGCGTGCCCAGTCTGAACCGGTCAAAACCCCAACCCCCGTTGCCCGCGGGGCAGACTCCGGAACCGATATCGGCTCCGGAATCTCAATCGATGTATTCAGTCAATGTGGACTGCATTCACTGGAACATTTGACAGGCGCCCCGCGGAAACCTTCCGGGCATCACTTGCCGGCGCTCGGCGCGCCAGCGCCGCGAATCATGTTGCGCCATCTCATCCACACAGCTCGCTCTCCGGCAAACCCGGGCATGCCTGCCCAAGCCGGACCGAAACCAAAAGCCGGGCCGCGCCGAAAGCCGAATACGGCGCCCACGGAAGCCTTCGGGGCCGGCAACACCTTCTGACCGGGCTTGAGCTCGCGCCGCGCCACGCCTGCTCCCGCCTTTTGCGCCTGCTCCTTCGAGACGAGTCCGTCAGCCGCCGCCTGCTCGAGGAAGGCCCTATGCAAAGCCTGGAGCTGAGCGGCAAGCTCATCCATCGTGATGCCGATGGCGTAAGCCAGAGTCCGGATGTTCACCTTGTCCGCTTTGGCTTTCTCCACAACCTCCGCGAAGCTCTTGCCCTGCTTTCTGGCGACCACGACCGCCGCGCAGATCTCTCCGAACCCCATCCCCTCCGACAGACACTTCTTGAGTTCGGGGGCCGCGACCTCCGTCACCTTGGCCCACACAGCTAGCTCCTGGTCTGCCCGGCAAGTGCAGCCGCAGAGCGGACAGCGACCCCACTCCCCTGGCCGAAAGCCCGGTCCCCTCCCGCGAACACGATCCTGATCAGCGCCGAAAGGCGGCTCCCAAGGCGCAGGCGCTTCAGGACCCGGACCCTCAGGCGCTACAGCCCCAGGCTGCGCAGGACAAGCCCCAGGCTGCGCGGGCTGAGCCCCCTCAACACCGTCCGCGAATACTGATGTGGTCGCCCCCAGAACCAAGCATACCAGGATCAGGGCAATGAAAACGCGTCTCACTACTATACACCCCCATCTGCATGGCATAGCCGACAATGCGCGCCAAGCCGGCGCGCGTCTCGTTGGTCTCACTATTACTGATGCGCAGAGCGAGCGAAAAGTTCGCGTTTCACGCCTCGCATTTCTCACTTCGCATTCCTCGCCTTGCCCAATGCCGCTCAAATCGTATAGTATTCGGGGTAGGGTCCATGCGGAGGTAACTACATCATGGCTTACTTCGGTCGTCCCGTACTAGTGCAAAGAAAAGCTCCCCTGACCTATGCTATCCTTGTGGTGAACATACTGCTGTTTGCCGCCCTGGAGGCATCAGGCGGATCGCAGAACCCCCTAGTTCTCCTGCGCTGGGGAGCCAAATTCACCCCCGCGATTCGGGCAGGTCAGCCGTGGCGTCTC
The DNA here is from genome assembly GCA_964471415.1 of uncultured Clostridia bacterium. Classification (GTDB taxonomy): domain Bacteria; phylum Bacillota; class DTU025; order DTU025; family DTU025; genus UBA5389. The sequence goes on from CAYYHF010000042.1 coordinate 12,612, forward strand.
GTGACGTCCATGTTCTTGCACGCCGGTCTGCTGCATCTGGCCGTGAATTCATACTCCCTCTACAACCTCGGGAACGCAGTCGAACGTCTCTTCGGAACAGCCAGATTCGCGCTGATTTACTTTGCCGCAGGAATATGGGGTTCGCTGGCTAGCACGTGCATGTCCGATCCCCTAGTGTTGGGCGTAGGCGCCTCCGGCGCCATATTCGGCCTCGCCGGATGCATATTCTACTTCGGCATGCGATACCCCAACCATTTCCGCGCCTTTGCGGGTTCGCGATTCATCATCATCGTCCTGATCAACCTGTTCATCGGCTTCTCCAGCTCCCACATTGACGGCTATGCCCACATGGGCGGCCTCATCGCGGGCTTCGCGGCAGCCTTCGCGCTAGGACTGCCGTACGAACGCCCCACGTACGCCCGGACGGCGGCCCGCCTCTGCCTGGCCCTCGCAACGCTGGCCGCCACCATCCTGACAATCATGCCCGCGCCCGCAATCCTCACGCCGTCATTGGCCCCGGCATCGGCGCCGTCCCCAGCCATGACTTTCGCCTCCGCATCGATGCCGGCGTTGGCGCTCATGCTCATGCCAGCGGCTTCGGCATGCCCCTCCCACGGCAAACCGCCCCAATTCCTTCCCAAAACCGATTCCTAGATCGGCGGAGCCCACAGCCTTCGGGCCCTACGCCCACACGGCGCCCTCCTTTGTCAAAGCCGGAGCGTGATCTGATTTTGTGGCCGTCGGGCGGCCCGAAACCAACGCGGCGGAGATTTTCTGCACACGTTCGACGAGAAATCTCCGCGTTAGGCCCGGGAGATCGCAAATGCCTGCAGGCCCAGCTAGAGCAGCTAAAACGCGGAGACTCCGGGAGCAGGCGGCCCGAGGCTCAGCAAAGCCCAGCGTAGTGCGGGTGTCTCATCGAGACCTCGCACTGGGTTGCTCCGCCAGACACCGTGTCCTTGGCCCCAACGGAAATAGATAGAAGTCAAGGATGGTCAAGCTTGGGTGCGTGCAAGGATTGTGGCTTTCGAGATCGCAGATTCGCCGCATTTGGGCGTGTGGTCTCGCCAGGGCAACAGCGGAAGCAGTCGGAGTCGCACCGAGCCCAGGCATAGACGCGCGGGCGGGTCCCAGAATAGACCCTGTGATAAGCCCGGGGATAGATCCGGGGGCGTTGATCGCCCACTCGCTGGTAGGTAAATGGCACAGCGTGCCATTGCTTGCGCGCCGTTACCAAATGGCGCCATGATGTGGGATATTCTGTCGGCCCGAC
>CAYYHF010000043.1:0-13821 GCA_964471415.1 uncultured Clostridia bacterium
AACCAACGCTGTTCCAAAGTCATAATGTATAGCGCTTTGAGGTCGCGGGGCGGCGTGCGCCGCAGGGAGGGGTACACGAATGGAGGAGGCGTCAAGCAGGGGATTTATCGCGGATGTGCTGGTCATTGCGGCGCTGTTGGCCAGCATGTGGTTGATGACCGATGCACAGGCCGAGCAGGAGGAGCAGGTCGGAACCACGGCGGCGACCGGGCCGCAGCCGCCCAAAGCCGATGTGCATCCCGGCAGAGGCGAAGCGATGCGGTAGAGCATAGAGTGTGGCAGAGCTGGGGGTGGTGTTATGTTGCGGTCTTCCATCAGATTCTCTGACTCGGGCAAGCAACGCCAGCAGAAAATCGTGGTGTTCGACGCCGCTGTGGACCGTGCCGACTGGCTGAACATTCTGTCGGGTTGTGGGGGACATGTGCTGAAGGAACTGCCTTTGGTGCACGGGCTCCTTGTGCTGGTCGACGAGGATGAGGCGGCGGACGTTCAATCGCTGGCGAGCTCTCGGTCCGGAGTGCTCAGAGTGGATGACGATATCGACATCGATATGGTGTTTGAAGTGGGGCATTTGGCGTGGGGGCCCAAGTTCGTTGAAAACACGCCATGGGGCATATCCCGAATCAACCTGGAAGGCGTGACCCATACCGGCAAGGGAGTCAAGATCGGTGTTCTCGACACGGGCGTGGACATGGCTCACCCGGACATCGGCCGGAATGTGAAGAGCGCGATCAACGCCATCGCGGATGTCGCGTCCGCGCGCGATGACAACGGGCACGGGACTCATGTGTGTGGCACCATAGCCGCCCTGAGAAACGGGGTCGGGGTTGTGGGTGTTGCGCCTGAAGCCAGCGTCTACTCTGTGAAAGTGCTCGACAGCCGAGGGTCGGGCAAGCTGTCCAGTCTGGCTCAGGGAATGGAGTGGTGCATCAAGCAGCAGGTAAGGGTGGTCAATCTCAGTCTCAGCGCCAACAGAGACAATCAAACATTCAGAGACGTGGTGCAAAGATCGAGGAAGGCAGGGATCACTATGGTATGCGCGGCGGGAAACAGCGGTCCATCGCCCAATACGGTGGGATACCCGGCCAAATACATCGAGACCATTGCTGTTGCCGCCATAAGCGACAAGGACGCAGTGGCCGACTTCTCCAGCAGAGGTAGGGAGATCGCGGTAGCCGCGCCGGGGGTGGAGGTGCTCTCGACATGGCCGGGCCGGAGATACCGCAGGAGTTCTGGGACATCCATGGCGGCGCCGCACGTTACGGGCGCTGTGGCGCTGCTGCTGGAAGCGGACCCTGGGCTGACGCCGTCCGAGATCAAGTCTATACTCCAGTCGACGTCCGTGCCGCTTTCTGGGGCGGGCCCGAGTGAACAGGGGGCGGGCGTTGTAGACGTTGCGGCGGCACTGGCCAGAGTGGCTAAGAAGAGGAATCCAGCAGCCTCGATGGTGGAGGTGGCCACATGAAATTGCCCACTGATTCTGAGAGCGTGGCCCTGATCCGGGCTATGCGACCGTTTCTGAGCGAGCGAGGGCAGTCGGCGGCAGACGACTTGCTGGGCTCTGTGAATCTCGTATCTGTCTTCGATTCCCTGGGAGATGTCGTCAGGAAGCGGCGCGGGACAGGGGTGCGCGACCGCCCGCTGGCGTTCCTGTCGGGCCTGGCCAACCTGGACCTCGATCCCAAGATTGTGGCGAAGGCGGTGGAGAGCATGATGGATGTGGATAGACCCAAGACTGGGCACGAAGCCCACACTCCGCGCGAGACCGAGGCGCCGCGTCCGGAGGATATCACCAAGATACTACAGAGCGTCATGGCGAGAGCCTCGTCTGACCCAGGCTTCGCGTCTTTCCTCGGTTCGTTGGCCGAGGAGGGGATGAGGTCCAATATGCTCCCCAAGCTTATGGAGACGCTTGGCTCGGAGCTTGCTCCTCCAGGCGACAGGCCAGAGCAGAAGGGGTAAGATCGGAGGCGCAGCAGTGAAACTCGATGGTCTGTTCTTAGGGGGCACGGGGATTGGCCGGCTGTTGCCGCTGTTTATCCTGCTCATCGTGTTCCTGTTCATTGAATGGTGGTTCTAGCACGCCCATAGAGGGCACGGGGGTGAGACATAGTGACTGATAAGGGCCCTGAAACCAAGACGACCTGGTTCTTCTGGGGATTTCCGTGGTGGTGGTGGCTGATCATCATCGGCATAGGGCTGATCGTAGTCTTCCTCCTATTCAGGTAGGATACCGCTGTGCTTGAGCGGGCCGCGATGGAGGTCGCGGCCCTGCCGATTTCATCCAGCGTTGCTTTCCGCCTGTATGCTGTGGATGATATAATACGCGTAGAGCGCTTCAGCTCATGCTGTAGTTCCAGAAGGAGGTCGCTTCAGTGCTCATGAACCGTGCTGCAGAGCCGGGCATTGTCATCATAGGCCTTGGCCCCGCCGGCCTTATGGCTTTGGAAGGAATAAGGGACCATGATTCGGACGTTCCCGTGACTATCGTATCCGGCGAACCTCACATCGCCTATTTCCGCCCCAGGCTCTCGCATCTTCTCGGATCAGAAGTCGTGCCTCTGCGTATTGCCGTCAAACCACCTGCTTGGTACGAAGAGCGCCGGGCGGAAGTGCTACTTGGGCGCATGGCCCGAGCCATCGATGTCGAGACGAGAGAGGTCGTTTTGGACGATGGCGTGCGTCTGCCTGCCCGCTCAGTCGTGTTGGCCTGCGGAAGCAACCCGTTTGTGCCTCCGCTGCCCGGGCGCGAAAGGGAGGGAGTGTTCGCCTTGCGTACGGCGGCGGATGCACAGGCGATCACGGAAGCCTGCAGGCGCTCGCGGGACGTGTGTGTGGTGGGCGCAGGCCCGCTCGGGCTGGAAGCGGCGTGGGCCTTGTCCAAACTGGACCTCGCGGTGCACCTACTCGAACATGGGCCGCGGCTTCTCGGCAAGATGCTGGACGAGCCATCATCGCATATGCTTTCGGATATCGTGGCACGGGCGGGTATCAAGCTACACCTCTCGGCTGGAAGTGAGTCAGTTACTGCGCACGGCGTACGGCTGACCTCAGGCGATGAGATCCCGGGCCAGGTGGTGCTGTTCTCCACTGGAGTCAGGCCCAACGTGGACCTTGCCGAGTCCGCCGGGATCGATGTCAACCGCGGAGTCGTGGTAGACTCCACGATGCGTACATCGCAGCCGTGGATATACGCCGCAGGCGATGTGGCGGAGTTTTCCGGCGCGCCCAGCGGCATCTGGCCGGTGGCCATGGCTCAGGGCAAGACGGCCGGGGCTAATGCCGCCCGGGCAATCGATGGCGATGCGCTGATTGAGTATAAGGCCGTGCCGCCGTCGTACACTCTTATGGTGATGGGCGCCAGGATCTTCACCATCGGGGATGTGCAGGATCAGGCCGGCGCGACACACGTGGTGTCCCACGATGCTGCGCGCGGGATTCGGCGCAAGCTGGCGCTGTGCGAAGGAAGAGTCGTGGGCGGCCTGCTGTTTGGGGACCTTGCCGGATTTGACAAGGTGCGGGAGGCAGTGGAGCGGAGGATCGAACTGCCCGAGGCGGAACTCGCACTCGAGCCTGACTATGCCCAGGTCATGGAGATGCTCGCAAGGGCGCTCGCGTCCGCCTAGACACCCAGAATCCACCGATGTTCGGGAGGCCTCAGGATGCACGTTGAACGCAAGAAAGCCAGGATTGTAGCATTTGGCTGCCAGATGAACGAGCGCGATGCCGAGACCATCGCAGGTCTTCTGGAGCAGATCGGATACGAAACGGCAACGCAGAGCGATGGCGGCGATCGCGACCACGCCGACCTTGTCATATTCGTCACTTGCTGCGTTCGGGAGAACGCGGAGAATCGCGCCTTGGGCAATCTGGGCGACATGAAGAGGCTCAAGGAGCGCAGACCGGGAATGATCGTGGGCATCGCAGGATGCATGCCGCAGCAGGAACATGTCAGGGACATGGTGCGCGATAAAATGCCCTGGGTCGATTTGGTATTTGGGACTCACAACATTCATCGACTGCCCGAGCTTCTGGAGCGGGTTGCCGCTGGGGAGCGCGTCATCGAAGTATGGGACGAAGCCCACGAGATTGCGGAGGGGTTGCCGGCATCGAGGGCGTTTGCGCACAAGGCTTTCGTGAACATCGCCTTCGGGTGCGATAACTTCTGCACCTACTGCATAGTGCCTTACGTACGGGGCAGGGAGCGCAGTCGGCGACCGGAAGACATTCTGGCTGAGATCGGCAAGCTCGCGGCGTCCGGCTGCCGGGAAGTGACTCTGCTCGGGCAGAACGTGAACTCTTACGGGCGCGATCTGCCGCCGGACAGCCGCGGTCGGCCCCCGGGTTTCGCGGACCTGCTTCGCGCGGTGAACGAGACGCCGGGGATTTTGCGGATTCGGTTCACCACATCCCACCCTCGCGACTTCAGCGACGACATGATTTCGGCGGTGGCCTCATGCGAGAAGGTGTGCGAGCATTTCCATCTGCCGCTTCAGGCCGGAAGCGACAGAGTGCTTAAGGCCATGAACCGGGGCTACAGCAGAGCAGTATACCTCGAACTGCTCAGCCGCATCCGCAAGGCCGTACCCGGCGCGTCTATCACCACCGACATCATGGTGGGTTTTCCGGGCGAAACCGAGGCTGACTTCGAGGAAACCCTGGACGCGGTGCGAGAGGCAAGGTTCGACGCCGCGTTTACGTTCATCTACTCTCCGCGTGAGGGCACTCGCGCGGCCTCCATGCCCGATCAAGTAGCGGAGGATGTAAAGCGAGATCGGATATACCGCCTAATAGAGCTGGTGAACACAACGGCCGAGAGCGTCAATCAATCGCTGCGCCATCAGGTGGTCGAGGTCATGGTAGATGGCCCGTCCGATCGGGATCCGTCCGTCTTCGCCGGCAGAACCAGGTCCAACAAGATGGTTCACTGGCGCCCCAACGCTGCCGATGCGGCAGCCGGGCGCGGCGACTTCCATCGCATCGGCGCCCCCGCCCCAGGCGGCCTAGTGATGGTGAGGGTGATCGAACCGCGCACGTGGACGCTTTACGGTGAGCAGATCGACTTGTCGGGCTCGGGTTCGGGCTCGGGGGCGGGGCTGGGGCTCGGGACGGGGAAGGCGGGGCTGATACAGTGAGTCCTAAGCCAACGCCAATGATCAGGCAATACCGAGAGCTCAAGCAGAAGCACCCAGACGCCATACTCATGTTCAGGCTGGGCGACTTCTTCGAAATGTTCTGCGAAGACGCGGAGATTGCCAGCCGCGAGCTGGGCATCGTGTTGACGAGCCGCGATGTGGGACCGTCCAACAAGATGCCCATGTGCGGGGTCCCTCATCACGCCGTGGACGGCTACATCGCCACGCTGGTACAGAATGGCCACAAGGTGGCCATAGCGGACCAAGTGGAAGATCCCCGCGTGGCCCGGGGTCTGGTCCGCCGGGAGGTCGTGCGGGTGGTCACCCCCGGAACTCTGGCAGATGCCGTGGATCCCGCAGTCAACAACTTCCTGATAGCGGTGGTAGCCGAAGCGGCTGGCATAGGTCTTGCAGCATGCGATGCTTCCACCGGAGAACTCCTTGCTACGCAGGCTGTGGGCGATGACGCCGCCAGGCTCATCGCCGATGAGGTGGGCAGGATTTCCCCGAGCGAATGCATCTATCCCGAGGACGAAGCCGTTCTATGCGTCCGGGGCCAGTTTGTGTCCTACCCCAGGCCGCGCAGGCACTTTGAACTGGCGCACGCTCGGGAAACACTGCTTTCGCAGTTCGAAGCGGCATCGCTTGAAGGTTTCGGCGCACACGGTATGGACCTGGCCGTCCGAGCAGCCGGGGCCCTGGTCTCCTACATTCAGGAGACCCAGATGTCCCGTGCGCCTCAGATATCGCGCATGCGTGTCTACCGCCTGGGGGAGTTCATGCATGTGGACGGGCCCACGCGGCGGGCCCTGGACCTTTTCGGTCGCGAAAGAGGTCTGCTGGCGGCGATGGACAACACGCGCACACCCATGGGCGGCAGGTTGCTTAGGGCTTGGCTGGAGCGCCCGTCCATGTCGGTCCAGGAGATCGGCGAGCGCCTCGACTGCGTCCAGGAGCTGGCCGAGCAGGCCTTCATGCGAGCGGATGTCCGCGCTGCGCTGGATCGCATGTACGATCTAGAGCGCACGTGCGGGCGGATCGGCTACAAGACGGCCGGGCCGCGAGATCTGTTGGCCTTGGCTGCATCCCTCGAGGCCGTGGGCCGGCTGCAGGAGGCGCTGTCCGCGGCGGGTTCGGCGCGCCTAGTGGAACTGAGGTCGGGCGCGGATCCGGTCCCCGAGGTGGTGAGTCGAATCCGGGAGTCAATACGCGAGGACGCCAAAGCCGGCGCAGGCGAGGGAGGGGTCATCCGCCCCGGGTTCAGCGCGGAAGTGGACGAACTGACTCAGGCGTCCACCGCGGGGCGCGAGTGGCTGGTGAAGCTTGAGGCCGACGAGCGCGAACGCACCGGGATTCGATCCCTCAAGGTCGGCTTCAACCAGGTATTCGGCTACTACATCGAGGTGACGCACGCCAACGCGCACCTAGTGCCCGACAACTACACACGCAAACAGACGCTGGCTAACGCGGAAAGATACATCACTCCCGAGCTCAAGGACTTAGAATCCAAGATCCTCGGCGCCGAAGAGCGTCTGGTGCGGCTGGAAGTCGCTATATTCCAGCAAATAGTCGAAGAAATCGCCGGATATCTGCCCCGGATTCAGTCCGCCGCTCGCGCCGTGGCACAGGTGGACGTATTGGCGTCCTTCGCCGAGGACGCTCGGGCCTCAGGTTACGTGCGGCCTTGCGTGGACGAGGGACGCGCCTCGCTGATCCGAGAAGCCCGCCATCCCGTGCTGGCCAGGATCTTAGGGCCGTCTCGATACGTGCCCAGCGACATGGAGGTCGGCTCGGACGGCGGGCGCCTCTTGATCATCACCGGTCCTAACATGGCGGGCAAGTCCACGGTGCTTGCCACCATCGGCCTGATCACGCTCATGGCCCAGGTGGGATCGTTCGTACCCGCAAGGGAGGCGAGCATTGGGGTGTGCGATGCCATATTCTATCGCGCTGGCTCCTATGACGATATTGGCTCGGGGAAGAGCAGTTTCATGGTGGAGCTTCTGGAGACGGCCAATATACTCAATACTGCGACCTGCCGCAGCCTGATTCTCGTGGACGAGCTGGGACGCGGGACGAGCACCTATGACGGAATGGCCCTGGCATGGGCTACGGCTGAGTGGATCCATGACCAGCTGGGAGCGCGCGCTCTGTTCACCACCCATTACCACGAACTTGCAGCGCTGGAGGAACGTCTGGCGTATGCGCGAAACTACCATGTGGGGGCGGTGGAGCAAGGGGGCGAACTGGTCTTCCTATATAGGCTGGCCCGGGGAAGCGTGGACCGAAGCTACGGTTTGAACTGGTCGCGCATGGCCGGGCTGCCCAGGGAAGTAGTGAGCAGGGCGCAGCAGATCTTGCGTGGCCTGGAGAGCTCCCTGGCGTCCGGCGGGCATCAGATGACCCTGTTTGGCTGGACAGATGAGGAACCTTTGCCGATAGCCACTATGAGCGATGGCGATGATCGCGCCAAGCGGCTGTGGGACAGGCTCGAGGACATCGACCCGGATTCCTTAACGCCCCGCGATGCGTTGTCGCTCGTCTACGAGCTCAAGCGAATGCAGGAGTAGGTGATTTATCATGCGCATCGTAAAGCTTTCGCCGGAGGTAGCCGACAAGATAGCGGCGGGCGAGGTTGTGGAGCGCCCCGCTTCTGTTGTTAAGGAGCTCGTTGAGAACTCGATAGACGCAGGGGCGCAATCTGTGCGAGTCGGGGTAGCCGGCGGAGGGCTCGAGATGATTTCCGTATCCGACGATGGATGCGGAATGAGTCGCGAAGATGCATCACTGGCCTTCGCCCGTCATGCCACGAGCAAGATATCGCGGGCCGATGACCTGTTCTCCATAACCACCCTGGGCTTTCGGGGCGAGGCGCTTCCGTCCATCGCATCCGTAGCTAAGGTGAGGCTGATCACGCGGGAGAGAGGCGCCGCTGAAGGCACAGTAGTGACGGCCGAGGGCGGCTCGGTGAGCGCGCCGGCCCCGGCGGGCGCGCCGGAGGGCGCCACGATAACCGTCTGCGACCTGTTTTACAATACCCCTGCGCGCCTGAAATACCTTCGTTCTCCTGCCACGGAAACCCGGCGAATCATAGACATCCTCGGCCGGCTGGCCTTAGCTCACCCGGAGGTCTCCTTTAGCCTCACGGTGGACGGGCGGAACGTGCTGTCTACTCCACACGGCGGGAGCCTGCGCGAAGCGGCGGCGGCTGTGCTTGGAGTGGATCTGGCGCGCTGCATGGCCCCGGTGGACAAGACTACCTCCGGGATAACAGTGCGGGGCCTGGCAGGGCCGGCCGACTATGCCAAGTCCGGCCGGGACGTGCAGCATGTGCTGGTCAACGGGAGGCCCGTCTCCTGCAAGACGGTATGGGCTGCGATCGACCGCGCCTACGACCGTTCGGTTCCTGCCGGCAAGAAAGCCCCGGTGGTGCTGTCGATAACTTTGGACCCATCGGCCGTAGACGTTAATGTGCACCCGGCCAAAAGCGAGGTCAGGTTCGCATCGGAATCGGATGTGTACCGAGCAGTGCACGCAGCGGTGTCTGCGGCATTGCGGTCGATGGAAGCGGCGCCGGATATCGGGCGCGATCTGCGGGGGGGAGCAGCGCGATTGGAGGGCGCCGCCACCGTTGATGCCATCGGCGGCTTCGGCAGTGGGACGCGCAGGCGGGACGCGCCGGATGGCGAAAACGCGCGGCTGTGGCCGGGCGCGACATACGATGGAGGCTCAGGCTACGAACCGGGCGATGGCCAAAGCCGCGACAGCATGCGCGGCCCGCGTGGCGCGATGAGCGGTCCGGCAGGGCCCATCTTCGTAATAGGCCAGCTTGCTTCGGCCTACATACTGGCCGAGGCCGATTCTGGTCTGCTCATCATCGACCAGCATGTGGCACACGAGCGAGTGCTGGTGGAGGAGTACAGGCGGCGATTGGCGGCAGGGACAGCAGGCGACTGCGCTCAGCTCTTGCTTTCGCCCGAACCTGTGGAGCTGGGAGCGGTCGATGCCGATCTTGTGGCGCGCCACCAAGCTACCTTGGCCCGGATGGGGTTTGAGGTGGACTTGTTCGGGCCTGGGACTGTTCTGGTGCGCGGCATTCCGTTCGCAGCAGTCGAGATGGCGCCCAAAGACGCTCTGGCCGCGGCGGTGGAAGGCATCGCGGCAGCGCCGACTGAGGCGGATCCAGAGTCGCTGGCCGACCATGTGGCGGTATCGCTTGCGTGCCATGGCGCGGTGAAGGCAGGCGCCGTGATGCGCCATGAGGAGATGGAGGCGCTGATCCAAGCCTTGATGGAGTGCGAGGATCCCATGAGGTGTCCGCATGGGCGACCTGTGATACTCACGATTTCCACGACATCCCTGGAAAGGAGCTTCGGGCGGCGTTGATGATCGTTGGCGGACTAACTGTCACCACATCTTTGCGCACGGGCGGCGCCCAGGTAATGCGCGCCAAGAGGCTTGCCTCTGTCCTGAATTCGCCGTATGTGGAGCGGCGAGGCAGGTCCATAGCGCAAGTGGCCGCGGATTGGCCGGGCCCGGGCACGATAGACGGCGTACTGGTAGTGGAATCGACCAAGTTGACCCTTGTGCCCATGGCAGACTCGCGTCCTGCGGGAGCGCGGCTGTTCTTCCATCCTGGGATGGCGCCTGGCAGGATCACGCGCGCAGCGCGGGGCAGGCGCGACCACATGCTCCATGCCATGGGCGTACAAGAAGGCGATGAGGTGCTCGACTGCACTTTGGGGCTGGGGAGCGATGCGATTGCGGCGGCGTGGGCGGTCGGCCCTTCCGGCAGAGTGGTCGGCGTGGAGATCAGCGCGGCGTTGGCCGAGATCGCCCGGGCGGGTTTTCGCGATTACCCGGAGGCGGACCAGGATGCGGCCGAGGCCATGCGGCGAATCGAAGTGGTCTGCGCTGATCACCTGATCTACCTGATGTCCTGTCCTGACCGAAGCTACGATGTGGTCTACTTCGACCCCATGTTCCGCGAACCGGTGCGCCTTTCCTCGGGCATTGCCGGTTTGCGTTGGTTTGCATGCCATGCCCCCCTCTCGGGCAACGCTGTGCGCGAGGCGACCCGCGTTGCCAGGCGGCGTGTGGTGATCAAGGACAGACGCCGCGGATCGGAGCTTGATCGCCTGGGGGTGCCGATGCGCTCGGGCGGGAGGCGCAGTCGGGTTCAATACGGCATCATAGATGTCGACCCCGGCGTGGATCCGCTATGACCAGAGTCAGGCGCCTTCCAGTGCTGGCAATCGTGGGCCCAACGGCCTCAGGCAAGTCAGCCGTGGGGATGGAGCTTGCCCGTAGGCTGCGCGGGGAGATCGTGTCCGCCGACTCCATGCAAGTCTACCGCAAAATGGATATTGGCACTGCCAAGCCCACCCCGGGCGAGCAGGCTGAGATTTGCCATCACCTGATAGATGTGGCCGATCCGGACGAGGTCTGGAACGCGGCGCGCTACCAGGGGCTGGCCGCCGCTGCCATAGCGGCCATTGCCGCCCGAGGTCGTCTGCCGATCATGGTGGGCGGCACAGGTCTGTACGTAGACGCCGTGGTCAGAGGGTTTCTGTTCCCTGACGAGGGCAGAAACCCCGAGGTGCGAGCGAGGCTCGAACGCGAAGCGCAGGCGGCAGGCAAGGAGGGCGCAGCGCGTCTCCATGCCAGGCTGGCCGTGTGCGACCCCAAGGCCGCTGGACGGATTCACCCCAACGACCTGAGGAGGATAGTGCGCGCGCTCGAGGTCTACGAGGTTACGGGCTGCCCCATCACCCAGCTGCAAAGCAAGCACGAGCCCGAGAATACCTATGATGCCAGGCTGTTTGGGCTGACGATGCCCCGGGATGCGCTCAACCGGCGGATTGATGCGCGCGTGGACCAGATGGTCGCCGATGGGCTCGTCGACGAGGTGCGCCGGCTGCTTGAGATGGGCTACGATCCTGACGCCACTGCCATGCAGGCAATAGGCTACAAGGAATTCGTCTCATACCTCGCGGGCTGTGAGACGCTGGAGCAGGCGGTCGATGCGGTCAAACTGGAGACGCGCAGATACGCCAAACGCCAGATGACGTGGTTCCGAAAGCATCGCGATATCACCTGGCTGGACCTCGCGAAGCTCTCGGGGCCTTCGCAGGCGGCGGAGGAGATCATCGAGGCACTTGCCGACTGGCCAGAAGAGGTGGACATGCTACTTGGACGAGATGAACAACGCTGAGATCGCACTCTGCCTTGGCCTGGATCGCAAATGGCTGGATGCGGCGGCCAAGGTAAAGGCGGACATAGCGCATGAGCTTGCTGCGACCGATGAGATCGCGCGGGTCAACACGGCGCGCGTGCTGACGGCGCTGGGCCGGGCCGGGCTAGGCGACTACCATTTCGGCGGGACGAGCGGCTACGGGTATGACGATACAGGCCGGGAGCGGCTGGAGAGAGCGTTCGCCGATATCTTCGCGGCCGAGGCCGCTCTTGTGCGAATACAGATGGTATCGGGAACGCACGCCCTAGCGGCGGTGATCTTCGGCGTGTTGCGCCCGGGCGATGTTCTGGTGTCGGCATACGGGGAGCCCTACGACACCATGGTTACCATGATCGGCCGCGACCGCAAGGTCCGCGGCTCCCTGGCCGACTACGGCGTAGACTACCAGGAGGTGGCGCCGGACGAATCCGGCGAGCCCGACTACGATGGGATATCGCGGGCGGCCGAACGCGCACGGATGGTGTTGGTCCAGCGTTCGCGCGGCTATTCCTGGCGTAGGTCCTTATCATGCAACGACATAGGCAGAATATCCGATTGCGTGAAGGCCGCCAATCCGAACGCCGTGGTGTTCGTGGACAACTGCTACGGCGAGTTCACAGAGGTCTGCGAACCTATTGCGTCCGGCGCGGATGTGGCGGCCGGGTCGCTGATCAAGAACCCGGGCGGGGGAATCGCTCCGTGCGGCGGATATGTGGCGGGCCGGGCCGACCTGGTGGAAATGGCCGCGGAGCGGCTGACTGCGCCCGGACTCGGTTCGCATACAGGACCTACGTTGGGGTTGACGCGTCTTCTCGCCCAGGGGCTGTTCATGGCGCCGCTTGTCACAGGAGAGGCCGTGGCGGGATCGCAGTTTGCGTCCGCCTTTCTGTCGAGCCTCGGCTTCGAAGTATCGCCGGCTCCCGGCGAGCGCCGATACGACATAGTACTGGCCGTCAGGTTGGGCTCGCCTGAGGTGGTCAGCGCCTTTTGCCGCGCCGTGCAGTCTGCATCGCCGGTGGATGCCGGCGTGACCCCCGTGGCCGCTCCGATGCCGGGCTACGCCGACGAGGTCATAATGGCCGCGGGCACATTCGTGCAGGGCGCATCGATAGAGCTGTCGGCCGATGCCCCGTTGCGCCCTCCCTACGATGCCTATCTGCAGGGAGGTCTTAGTCGTCACCAGGTGGAATTTGCCATGCTCAGATTCGCCCAGGACCTGCAGAGGAAACGGGGCGGCTCGAGTTGAATCCTCATGTATGGAGCAGCATCGGAGGTGACAATCAGATGTGGACTGGAGCGCCTATCAAAACCCCGCTGCCCGGCGCGCGTCCTCATCCGCATTCGCGTTGCGCTGCGCTATTTGGACTGATTGGGCTGCCTGCGCTGATGGCGCTAGTTGCGCTGGTTGCCCTGGCGCCTTTGGCCGCGGCCGCGCTGGGGCATCCGGTGATCGCGACCGTGACCGCGCCGGCGCCCGAGGCGGTTGGGACTGAGGCGGTTGGGCCTGCTGTTCCCGTTGTCTCCGACATTCTGGTGGTCTATCAATCCGGGCCGGCTGTGGGCACGCGCACGATCCAGGCGGATCTCGAGGACGGGCCCAATCGCCTGATCATCGGGGCGCTGCCGGCCTTGGTGGACGCAGCGGGCGCAGAGCTTGTGGGCCTGGAGGGCCACATCGCCGTCAGGTCCAAGTTCTACGATTCATCCGCGCAATGTCTGGTTTTCACAGTGGAGCCGAAAACGCCCGGCCCTGCCACGATACGGCTGACCTATACGTTTCCCGGTCTTGGCTGGAGCGCGTCCTACACCGTGATGCTGAACGGGCACAGGGATGAGGCGGCCGTAACCGGATGGTACTGTGTGCGCAACCAGACTGGGTCATCGCTGTCTCCGCAGAGCATGACGCTGGTCGCCGGGCATTCGAACATGCTTGCAGGCAAGGCCGAAGTGAGAGGCGCTGCTGCGCTGGGCGCAACTGCGGCCGTTGTAGCCTGCTCGGATGAGATGCCCCACGGCGCCGATGTCTACTTCCAGTTTGTGCAGGCCGACAAGGCGCCGGCCCGCATGGTGTACCTCGTGGATCGTATAGGGGTCACCCAGCCCGACCTGTCGATTCTGCGCAAGGAAGACACTTCCGTCCTAGTGGCGTTGGAGATCACTGTATCCGGACCTGACCTGGACCCGCCGCTGCCCGGCGGACGGGCGACCGTATTCGCGCGCTCTGAGAACGGCGCGGCCTACTTGCTGGGCCAAGATGAAGTGGCGATGGTTGGCACGGCCGGTCCTGTAGTGGTGCGTCTGGGCAGAGCGCCTCACTTGCGTGTAGAGAAAGCGCGCACCGACCAGAAGAAGACCGGAACCAGTTCGTGGGAAGAAGCTTACCAGATACGGATAACCAACTTCGGTTCTGAACAGGCCGATGTGGTCATTCTGGAAGAGTTCCCAGGCGAG
>CAYYHF010000044.1:0-13749 GCA_964471415.1 uncultured Clostridia bacterium
GTGGTTCTTGGCATCAGGCCCGAGAACATCGAAGATGCCGAATTCGTCGCTGATGCGTCTGAGGATAGTGTAGTCAAGTGTATGGTGGACGTCATCGAGCCCATGGGCGCCGAGGCTTACCTCTATCTCACGGTGGGTCCTCACTCATTCGTGGCCAGGGTGAACCCTCGCACAAAGGCCCGCGATGGGCAACCTCACGAAATCGCGCTCAACATGGACGAGTGCCGCCTGTTCGATCCGTCCACTGAAGACGCCATCAGATAGGATTGGAAAATGCGATGCCGGGGCGTTTCGCCCCGGCGTCCCGGTGTACGGCCGGTTCACCTCGGCTGAGAACGGAGGGGGCCTGTATGAGCGATGCGCGGCTCTTCATCGGTATCGACCTCGGGGGTACCAAAATAGCTTCGGCATTGGTGGACGCGGACATGATAACAATAGGTCGTGTTACGGTGGCCACTAGGCCGGAGGAAGGCCCGGATGCTGTGATAGGCAGAATGCTCGACACTGTCCGCGAGTTGTGCGAAACACACGGTTGCAGCATTGGCGAGGTGGCTGCGATAGGAATCGGCTGCCCTGGGCCGCTTGATCAGCAAACAGGCGTGGTGCTGGACGCTCCCAATTTGATGTGGAAGAACGTGTCTGTGGCGGCGCCAATAGCGCAGGCTACAGGGCTGCCCGTGTATGTCGAGAATGACGCCAACGCGGCGGCGCTTGCGGAGAACAGAATGGGTGCCGGCCGGGGCGCTCAGCACATGATGTACATCACCGTGAGCACGGGAATAGGGAGCGGATTGATTCTCGGCGGCAAGCTACACGTGGGCGCCGCAGGCGCGGCCGGTGAGTTCGGGCATGTCACCATGCTCGCCGATGGACCGCTGTGCGGGTGTGGTAACCGTGGGTGCCTGGAATCGTTGGCATCGGGCACTGCAATCGCGCGCCGGGCGCGCGAGGTCGCGGTACGCCCGGCGGGCGCCGGCATTCTTCTGGCCGCGCAAGGCGATATCGACGCCATAGATGCCGAGCTTGTGGCGGAGGTTGCGACCGCGGGGGATGCCACAGCGCAAGCCATAATACGCACTGCGTTCGAATATCTTGGCACTGCAGTCGCTAACGTGCTGAACCTGCTGAATTTGGACACGGTAGTGATCGGAGGAGGCGTGGCGCAGGTGGGCGACATGCTGTTCGATACTGTGAGGCGCATGATCAAGCTGCACGCCATGGCGTGCATGTCCAAAGACGTGCGGGTGGTTGGGGCGCTTCTCGGCGCGGATGCGGGCGCGCTCGGAGCGGCATGTTGCGCGCTCGAGCAGTCCGGCGGCCAGACGGCGAGGCGTCCGAGCGACCGAACTGTAAGGTGACCGCGCGATGGGACAACCGTTCGATCGCGCCGCCCAGCGACCACTGAGCTGATCAGGCGTATGACATGATCTGGAGGGACCCGAGTGAGAAGAGTGTTACCTCGGCCCGCTGCAGCGGCTGCGGTGGGCGCGGCGGGCGTGCGTATGTGTCTGCGCGTGCTGGGGACTATGCGCGTCTTGGGCCTGCTGGGCCTGCTGGGCATCGTGGGTGCGGTGGGCGCGGCTTCCATGCTGCCCGGGCCGTGTGAATGCGCCGCGCAGGGCACTCTGGTGTGGCATGCCTATGACCCAGTTGGCGACGACAACGGCCCGGGTACGTATGTCTACCCGACAAACCCGGCCTTCGCTCCCTTTTCGGGGATTTTCGACCTGACCGAGTTCAGGGTGGAGCATGATGCGCAAAACGTCTACTTCGACATGGTGATGGCCGCGATCGCCAATACGTGGAACGCGCCCGATGGTTTCAGCCACCAGCTGGTCAATGTCTACATAGACACAACGCCGAATGCCGGGCGCGTGGACACTCTGCGCGATGGCGCGTTTGTGCTGTTTGACCCGCGTCATGCGTGGGATGTCAACGTGCGGGTCATGGGGTGGGGCGGCACTCGTGTATACACGGCCCTGGATGATCCTGATTCGGCTGGGAAGTCCGATGGGGTGTCGGGTGAGGCGCTTTCCGATGGCAAGACAATCCGGGCGATGGTGCCCAAGGCGATCATCGGCGAGCCGTCAGATGCCTGGAAATACTACGTCACGGTGGCTTCTCAGGACGGCTACGGTCCTGACAATCACCGGCCCGTTACGGCTGAGGGCGGCGCCTGGGTGTTCGGCGGCGGATGTGATCTGGACGTGAATCCCAACGTCATAGACGTACTGGCGCCCGAATCCGGCTCCTGGACGCAACAGAAGCAGCTTGGCTCGTGGAGCGAGTCCCAGCGCCGATTGGCGGTGCTGTATCCGGCCAACGCAGATGCGCGATTTGCCCTGGGGGTTGAGCGCACGGCGGTCGCGGCGGCCTGCCTGCTTGTACTGGCCGCGCTGGGCTTCATTGCGGTGAGAGTCATTCGAGGAAGGCGCGGAGACTCAGGCGATTGAGGAGGACTTGGCGTGAACTTTCGGACTGCCATCATGATCATAGTCGTAGTATGTGTTGTGCTCACCGCGCTACTCGGCGCGTCCATCGAGGCCGCCGCATGGTCCTGGCTTGACTGGCTTCTGCCTCCGTCTGCACAACCGGAAGAAGCGGAGTACGACCCGCATGACGAGCGCGCGCAGAGGACGTTGGATGTTGTGTTCGCGTTTTTTCTGACAGGAGATGGCGATGAATCGACCGCTTACGAGCAGCTGTTGGACATGCTGCTTGCGCAACCGGGCAGGAAATTCTGTGTGGGGATGTCGCCTGATTTGGCGTCCGCTCTTTCATGGTCGGACTCGCGCGCAGTAAGGCTGATGCGCGATGGCGTGTCGCGCGGCCAGTTTGAGCTGTTGGGTTCGGCTCTTTCCGATGGCGTTCTGGCGGCGCTGGACCCTTGGGACGCTCGCCTTGCCGTGAACTTGGGATCCGCTCGGGCATCCGACATGTTCGGCAAGACCCCCGCGGGCTTTTGGAATCCCTCGGGCCTTTGGAGGCAGGAGATCGTGTTGCCTGTGAGCGCCGGGGGCTATTCTCATACGATAGCTGACAGCAAGATAATGGCAGCGAGCGGACTGGACGCGTTGCCGGCTCACGCTCCGGTGCGCATCTCCTGGGGCGGCCGGGAGATCGTGGTTTTCCAGTCTGACCCCGCTTTCGCGCGCGCTGTTGAAAAAAGCGTGGCCTCAGGCGCGACCGGGTCTGCCATTGATTATCTTGAGCGCGCCTATGCCGAGGACACGGCGGACGCAGCAGTGGTTGTGTACGCCCGTGAGGCGCGGGCGAGCGATGCAGCTTCAACCTGGGATGGGCTGAGCCGGCTCTTGGAGGCTATCGACAAGGAGCCATGGCTGAGGCTGACTACCCTGGAAGAAAGGCTACAGTCGGGGCCCCGTCCGCGAGCGGCCGCTCAACTGGCTGACGGCGAGCCGGAGGAGTTGCGCCGGGCTGCGACCTCCGCGGGCTACTCTGACTGGCAAGATTACAACTCAAATTGCCGGGAACTGCAGGACGCCCGGAATTTGTTCGGCGATGTGCGCCGGCGGATTCAGGCTGTTGAAGAGGACTTGCACAGAACTGCCGCATCGCAGAGCCTGGCCCCAGCTGCATCGCGTCTTTTGGACTATGCCAAGCTGATATTCTCAGGGCATCAGCGCCGATTCGGGCATCCTGGCGCAGAGAGCGCCGAGTCAGCCCAGTGGGAGGCGGTCCGGGGGGCCTACGTGGCCGCGCTGGCTGCATGGCAGTGTGCCCATCCGGCGACTTCCGCCTACCAGGAAGACGTAGACCGAGACGGCATCGAAGAAGTGATCTTGGTCAATCCCACCGATATGTTCGTGCTGTCGCCTGCAGGGGGCAAGATGATCTATTGGTACGACCTGGAGCATGGCGAGGAGATAGTCGGGGGGGACTTAGCCAGCAAGTCGGCCTCCGGACACGAGGCGCGAGGGGGAGCTCTGGCAGACAGCATTGCGGGGACGGCTTCCTCCGCTGATGGGCTGACGGATATCGTGTACAATGTGCAACTGGGCGCGGATTCGGCGAGCGCAGTGATGGATGTCGTAATTGGCGATGCGAAGCTCAAGAAGGAGTACGCAATGGGGCAGAGGAGATTCCAGGTGAGATACACCTTGCAGGCAACGGGCCAGGTGGACTTGAGCGTGGCAAGTGTGTTCCGCCCCGACCCGTATTGGATCGCGACCGGCGGCGGCGACAGCCTCGTGTATCTGCACTCTGACGGCTCTCCCGCTAACGCGCTGGCGCCGGATATCGGTTTTGGGCTGGCCAACATCGTCTCGGGCAGCGCAGTGATGGCCAGTGTGGATCCAGATGGAGAGGACTCTGCGCCTGCTGCAGAGGTATGGTCCGACTCCGTTCCGTTCGGCCGGAGCTTGTGTTTTGGGTACAGACTCAAAATGTGGCCGGGAGCTTCTGCCAGTATGTCGATCAGGTTTGAGCGGTCCAGAATCGGAGCGGCTGCGCCGCCCATCCTTTCGGTGGAACCCAAAGGCGAGAGCATCGCGGCAGTGCTGCCTTCTTATACGAGGCGGATCGCGGTGCGGGAGCTGTCGGATGGGTTCCCGGTCGAAACACTGATGCTCACCGCAGCGCAAGACCGAAAGGCCAAAGTTCTGGAAGCGGTCGCGCCTATGCCTTCTGGGCAGTTCGACCTGGTGACCACTTCAGTTACGGGGCGGACCACCACTATCGAGCGGGCGGATCGGTATGTTGGGGCCAACGCGAGGTTCGAGTTCTTCCCGAGGATCGCTGATTCCGGGGTCGAACTGGCGCCGGGTTACCACAGAGTGGGCTCGGCGATGGGCGTTTTGTGGGCGGCTGTGGGCGCTGCGGCGATCATCGGGGCAGTGGCAGTTGTGGTACACTTGGCGCGAAGTCGGCGCCGGCCCTCCGGCCCATAGCGGACGGGCGCATAATTCGCACCTCGGGGCCAAACATAAGACTGCGGCTTGGGCGATGGGCCCCGACCGTAGTCTTTTGCTTTGCCAAAGAGGGATGAGCGGTGCGTGTGTTGATGCTGAGCTGGGAGTATCCGCCGCGCGTTGTTGGAGGGCTGGCGCGCCATGTTCAGGAGCTGTCCAGGGCGCTGGCGGGCGATCTGGAAGTGCACGTTGTGACGTGTTCTGTGGAGGGCGGCACGCTTGCGCGGGATCGGGGCGTATGGGTGCATCGGACTGATCCCATCGGCCCCCGCGTGGACGAGTTCATGCCGTGGGCGGGCCAGCTCTCGCACGCGATTTTGGCTCGGGCTTTTCGCGTTGCCGCCGAGGCTGGACCGTTCGACATAGTGCACGCGCACGACTGGACCACGGCCCTGGCAGGCGTTGGCTTAAAGCGCGAATTGGGCTTGCCGCTTGTGGCCACCATTCATGCCACTGAGTGGGGGCGTAACGGCGGCCTGGCTAGCTCAATGCAGCGGCGGATATCCGACCTCGAATGGTTTTTGTGCTATGAGGCATGGCGGGTGATCGTGTGTTCACTACACATGCAAAACGAGGTCGGGGCTGTTTTTGGCTTGCCCCGCGACAAGGTCAGAGTGGTTCCAAATGGTGTGGATGCAGACCAGTTCGAGCAGGCTCATGCGATCCGGCTCCGCGGCGCGGGCGCTCAATTCGCATCGGACGAGCGCATCATACTTTTCGTGGGCAGGCTTGTGCGGGAAAAGGGCGTACATACACTGATCGATGCGATGCCCAAGATACTGAGCTACTGGCCCGGGGCAAGGTTGATCGTTGCAGGATGCGGGCCGGCCGAGGCAAGCCTGCGCGAGTCGGCCGCAAGCTTGGGCCTGGGAGGTAAGGTCTCGCTGGTCGGTTTCGTGCCGGACGAAGAGCGCAACCGGCTCTACGGCATGGCTGCCGTTGCGGTGGTTCCTAGTCTGTATGAACCTTTCGGGATCACGGCCCTTGAAGCTATGGCAGCGGGCACACCGCTTGTCGCGGCCGATACTGGCGGTCTTGCGCAGATCATGAAACACGGCGCGAACGGATGGCTGTTCTATGCGGGCAATCCCAACTCGCTGGCAGATGCGGTGCTGCACGTGTTGCATTGCCCACAGGCGGCCGGCGAAGTCGCGGCTGCGGCGCGGCAGGAAGTGCTGTCCACGTATGACTGGGGCGCCATTGCACATAAGACTCGGGACGTATACGAGGAGGTCTTGAGGGCCGCTGCGGAGGGCGAGGAGGCGATGGCCAGATGAAGGCGGTGATTATGGCCGGAGGCCGGGGCACTCGGCTTCGGCCCCTGACGTGCGCTATCCCCAAGCCCATGGTTCCGGTGGCGGGCCGACCCATGATGGAGCATGTCCTCGACCTGCTGCTCGTCTGCGGCTACCGGGACCTGGCGTGCACTCTGTGCTACATGCCGGAGACCATCCAGAGCCACTTCGGAGATGGAGCTTCCCGCGGTTGCTCCATCAGGTATTCCGTAGAGGAGACTCCGCTGGGCACTGCGGGCAGCGTGCGCGCGTTGGGCGACTTTCTGGACGACACGTTTCTGGTGATCAGCGGAGATGCCTTGACAGACATTGATCTTGCGGGCGCAGTCGACTTCCACAAGCGAAAAGGGGCTGCTGTTACCATTGTGCTCACGCGGGTCGAAACCCCGCTGGAATACGGAGTGGTGATCGTAAACGCCGATGGCCGCATCACGAGGTTTCTGGAAAAGCCCAGCTGGGGCGAGGTATTCAGCGACACAGTCAACACCGGGATATACGTGTTGGAGCCGGATGTGATCAGGCTTGTGGAGACCTCACGTGAATCGGACTTCAGCAAGAACCTCTTTCCCCGTCTGCTGAGCGAGGGCTATCCGATGTTCGGCTATACGGCCGAAGGCTACTGGTGCGATGTGGGTAACCTGGAGCAATACCGAAACACGCACCTGGACATCCTGGATGGACGAGTTAGGGTGGACATCCCCGGCGAATTGGTGGACGAGGGCGTGTGGGTGGGCGAGGGCGCGGAGATCGAGACCGGCGCGGCGCTCAGGCCGCCTGTGGTGATCGGACCGGGGGCAAGGGTGGAGAAGGGGGCTGAAGCAGGCGATTACTCAGTGATAGGCGGCGGGTCCATACTGGCGGGCGGTTGTTCTGTCCGTCGCTCGATACTGTGGCCCAGCGTGTTTGTGGGCCAGAACGGCCAAGTGCACGCTGCTATCCTCGCATCGCGAGTGAGTGTCAAGGCCGGGGCGTCGATACTTGAGGGAGCAGTGGTGGGGTCGGGCAGCTCCGTGGGTGAGCGGGCCCAAGTGAAGCCGGGCGTGAAGATCTGGCCCGACAAGGCCGTAGACGGCGGGACCCAAGTCAACGCCAGCCTGGTGTGGGGAGCATCGTGTTCGAAGCGCCTCTTTGGCCGACTTGGTGTGGCGGGGCTGTCCAACATAGAGGTGACGCCGGACTTCGCCGCTCGCCTGGGCGCCGCGTATGCGTCATGCTTGCCCGCCTCGCCCGCGGGATGCCGCGTTACGGTTTCCAGCGATGTGCATCCGGCTTCCAGGATGGCCAAGGCGGCCTTGGCGTGCGGGATCGCCTCCATTGGAGCGAGCGTGGTTGACCTGGGCGATACAACCACTGCGGTGGCCAGATACGCCGTGCCTGCGCTGCAGACAGCAGGAGGTGTGCATGTGCGGGTATCGCCTGTGGATGAAAACGTAACCGTGATCGAGTTCCTGGATCTGGCGGGCGTCAACATCGACAAAGCGCTGGAACGCAAGATCGAAAACGCCCTACTCACGGAAGATTACCGGAGGGCCGCCGCTGGGCGCGTGGGGGCGTTTTCCAGGCAGACCGGAGTCGCCGCCATGTACATGGAGGCCATACAGCGAGCGGTGGATGCCGATTCGATCAGAGGCGCGCGTATCCGCATGGCGGCGGGATATGACCAAGACTACGTAGGGGATGTTATGAGCCTGTTTACTGAGGCGCTGGGCTGCACGCTCCTGCAGGCGAGCGAGTTTCGGGGCGCTTGGGCCGTGTCCGAACTGGCGGACGTTGTGGCGGCCGAGGGAGCCGACCTTGGGTTTCTGATCGACCGCAACGCGGAGCGGTTGGCTCTGGTGGATGAGCGTGGAGCCAGTGTCACGAATGAGGACGCCCTGGCGCTGGTGTGCTCGGCAATGCTCAAGTCGCAAGCGGGCGGAGCGGTGGTAGTGCCGGTCACCGCCTCCGGAGCCATTGAGAAGGTGGCGGACGGCCTGAGGGGGCGCGTGGTCCGCTCGCAGGCTAATCCGCGCTCCATGATGGAGAAGGCCATCGAGGCCAGGGTGAAGATGGGGCAGGCTAGTGTCCCGCAGTTCCAGCCTATGCTGGACGGCGTGTTTGCCCTGGCGGTGCTGCTGGAGCAGCTGGCTCGGGAGAAGATGCCGCTGTCGCTGGCGGCACGGGCCATGCCGCGCTCCTACATGACCCGGCGCATGGTGGATTGCCCTTGGCAGTCCAAGGGCAGGGTGATGCGTCATCTGATAGAGGAGACCGACAACGAAAACGTCCAGCTCATTGACGGTATCAAGGTCTATACGGACCAGGGCTGGACGCTGATTTTGCCCGATTCGGAGGATCCTGTCTTTCACGTATACAGCGAAGCCGCGAGTCAGGAGATCGCCGAGGAAATCGCGGGGCTTTGCATCTCCCGGATCGCTGAGGCCATGGGCGATGTGGAGTAGACTGCGTAGTCGATATCGGGAAAGATGTTGTCGATGTGTTCCATGAGGTTCACCCAATCATGATCCAGGTTCGAGCTGCGAATATCGTCGTAGAGGCGGTTGAACCTCAACACATGGCTTCTGGTGCGCTCTACGGCATAGTCCACGCATGTACCGGCTTTCATGATGAAGGCCCAGTCGGAGCTCTGCGCCAGCATGAGTTCGCGGGCGGCTTGGTTGAGCGCTCGCCTGATGGGATCGGGCTGGGGCGGGGCGTAGTCTGCGGCCAGCTCGCTCATGCGCCGCGCCATCATGTGCAGATGCGGGTAGATCCAGTGGTTGCAGTCAGCCAACCACACCTCGTTGTAGCCCATGTATCCCCATGACGACATGGACGGTACGGACGTCTGAGCGCGAGGATATTCGTCCAGGTAGTCGGAGGGGGTTACGAGCTTGATGGTGTTTTGGTCATAGGCGATCTTGCGTATGACGAACTCCAGGAACTCTGGGCCCTCAAACCACCAGTGGCCGAATAGCTCGGCATCGTAGGGAGCTACTACTATGGGCTTGCGGTCCATGACCGATGCCAGGTGCTCGATCTGCCGCTCGCGGTTGAACACGAAATTGCCTGCATGCACCGCGGCCTTGCCCATGGCCCATTCGCGCACGTAGGGCTGCTTGTTCTCAGTACGCCCGGTGACGCGGTAGTACTTCATGCCGGTGTGCGTCCTTACCGGGTAATCGCCCATGAGTGGTCGTATGTATTCCCAATCGAGATCGTAGGCGATGTCGCGGTAGAACTCTCTGTAATCAAAATCGCCGGGGTAGCCTTCGTGTGCGCTCCATACCTGCTTGGACGACTCCATGTCGCGGCCGAATGCGGCCGCACCGGAAGGGCAGTATATGGGAGCGAACACGCCGTATTTAGGCCTAGGACTGGCGTTCTCTATGCCGTGGGCATCGGTGAAAAAGTAGCGGATCCCCGCTTCGCGCAAGTATGCATCGACGCCCGGGTAATAGCCGCATTCCGGCAACCACATGCCTTTCGGGGCGACTCCGAATGCGTTCTGGTGGTAGCGCGCGGCCGTCAGGACCTGAGCGCGGGCTGCGGACGGACACACTTCCATAAGCGGCAGGTAGCCGTGGGTTGCCGCTGTGGTGATCAGCTCTACGCGCCCCGCATCGGCTAGCTGCGCAAATCCGAGCGTTACGTCTGATTGGAGAGCATCGTGGTATGCTGACCGGACACGCTGGAACCGGTCCGCGTACATCTTGGCAGTCTCGTGAAACTGAGGTTGCCATCTGGTTCGACGTATCTCTCGTTCGGCCAGCTCGCACAGGCCGTCTATGAAGCGCGAGAAGCGCGACTGAAGAAGCGGATCGCGGCACATCGACACCAGAGTCGGCGACAGCGAGACAGTTATGCGGTAGGGGACTCCCTCCGCGGCCAGCTGCGCAAGGATCATGTAGAGCGGTATGTAGCTTTCCGTCAACGCCTCGTAGAACCACTTCTCCTCCAGATATGCATCGCCCTCAGGGTGACGCACATAGGGCAGATGAGCATGGAGCACGATTGCCGCATACCCTCGAGGTTCACTCATACCAGATCACTTCTTTCCCCGCTGCCGGGCGCGGCTTTGGTAACGGTCCAGGATACGCGGCGCGACATGAGTTGGTCAGCGGATGTGGCGGTCACTTCGATGGGCAGTTGGCCAACGGGGAGCGCCATTCGCATGGAGAAGGTCCCGTCTGCGGCTACACGCGCTGTCACTCCCGAAACGGCAACGTGCGATCCGGGCTCGGTCGCGCCGTACACAATCAGTTCCGCATCCGCTCGCAGCCAGTACTGACGCGGCGCGACCTCGGCGGCGACTACGGGGGGACCCGCCGGGCTGGATACAGCGCCCACTCCGCCCGAGCCCATGGCCATCTCCCGGACCCACTCCTCGCCGACAAGTTTCCCAGGGGGCATTCCCGGCGATGCAGTGTATGGCGGCCTAGGGGCAGGCTTCATTGCCTCAAGCGCCCGGATGGAGAGCCACTCCACATCGCGGATCTCCGATGGGCCCACGCGCGGTGTGCGCACGACATTTGATCGCGCGATGAAGCGGAACGCGCCGGATGCGAGGGTCAATCCCAGGTCGACGCGGTATGACCTGTCGGGCTCGCATGGGTTTATGTACCAGTTATCGGCAAAAGGGTGGACGCATATGCAGACGTGCTTGACCGAGTCGGCGTTGGCGAACTCTGCGCCGGTCACATCGCTTACTTTCAGGGCAAGACGGCTCCGATGTATCTCATCGCCTAGTTCGCGGGCAAGGTCGGCTGCTGTGTCCTCTGCTATCTCCCAGTAGGCATGCATCCAGAACGGGTCGCGCACCTGCAATACGATACGCGTTTCGCCGTAACGCTCGGGCATGGGTGAAAGGACCTCCTCGTGACGCCGAAACGCGAGGGCTGACCTCGCTACGAGTGGCAATCTCTCCGGTATTCTGTCCGCCCAAGAGCGTGGTTATCCCGGCGGCATAGTGCCGACCGGTTGGGCAAGAATACTTCATGCTGTAGGAGGTGTGATGCATGGCGCATTTCGGCTCGTTTGCCCTGGTGCTTCATTCCCACATACCGTATTGTCGTAAGTCCGGAGTTTGGCCGTTCGGCGAAGAGTGGGTGTTCGAAGCCATGGCGGAGACCTACATTCCCGTTCTGGATCTGCTGTCGGAGATAGCCGAGTCAGTGTCCGGGCCGTGCGTTGCGGTGAGTCTGTCGCCGGTACTCGCTGAGCAATTGGCGGACGACTACATGCAGTCGCGGTTTTTGGAATACGTAAAGATGCGGAAAGAAGCCGCCGTGCGAGATGTCGACAGGCACGAGGCGGAGCACGATGACCGGCTGGCCTCGCTGGCCAGGGGATACGCCCAGTACTATGAGCGCGCTGCGGACAGGTTCGCCAACCACTACAAGGGCGACCTGCCGGGCGCTCTGGCTCACCTGGCGTCCCGCAATGCGGTGGAGCTCATGGCCACCTCCGCAACCCATGCCTATCTGCCGTTGCTATCCGAGGAACGAGTGCGTGTTCAGATGAGGTTGGGATGCAAGGCGTGCGAGCGCCACTTCGGAGTGAGTCCGAAAGGCGCCTGGCTTCCGGAATGCGGCTACCGCCAGGGAGCCATTGAGCGAATCTTGACTGAGTGCGGAATAGACTACTTCTTGGTAGACACGCATGCAGTCGCCGGCGGCGCCGTGAGGGAAGCCTACGGGGCCGAGGCGAGATGCTCGCGCGCAGACGATCAGCTGACTTCTGGGCCCGGAATCGGGCCCGTGGCCGGGGCTGGGCCGGCGTCGATTCCCAGTATGGCCGCGCTCAGGCCTTACCTGCTCTCAGGCACGCAGCTTTCGGTGTTCGCCCGCGACGAAGTCACTGCTGCACAGGTCTGGTCGAGGGAAACCGGGTATCCGGGCGATGGCGACTACCGCGAGTTTCACAGGCGAGATAGCATCTCTGGGCTGCAATACTGGAAGGTCACCAGCAAGCTCTTGGACCTCGGGCAGAAGCAGCTATACGATCCGGTCGCGGCAGCCGATGCCGCGTGCAGGCATGCCAGGCATTTCGTGGAACTCGTGGCGTCCAGGCTCGCAAGATGCAGCGATGTCTGCAACGAACAGGGGTTGGTCGTTGCGCCGTACGACATGGAGCTGTTCGGGCACTGGTGGCACGAGGGCACGACATGGCTAAGGCACGTGATGACGGCGCTCGTCGGGGATGAGCGCGTGGCGCTCACAACGCCCGGCGTCCATTTGCTCTCGCATAGGCCTTCTGTTCAGATACACATGGACGAGTGCTCCTGGGGACACGGCGGCAAGCACGGCACTTGGGCAAATCCCGACACGGAATGGATGTGGGAATCGCTGGCCCGCGCTGAGGCGCTCAATCAATCATTGCGCAGCAAGCGCGGCGCGCTTTGCGGCGCGAGCCTCGCCATGGCGGATCAGGCTGCCAGGGAATTTCTGCTGTTGGAAGCGAGCGATTGGCCGTTTCTGGTCACGACTAGGCAGGCAAAGGACTACGCGGAGGAGCGGTTTGTGCGCCATCTCAAGGATTTTGAGACCTTGGCGCGCGCGGCTTTGACTGGAACTTGCGATGAGAGGTCCGCGGCCGTGTTGAGCGATGCCGCATCGCGCGATACGCTTTTTGTCTGGGTGGAGGGTGGAGTACTGTGATATACTCTGAGGTGCAATTTGTGGATGTGAGGTGCATGCAATGCTTGACCTGACACTGGTTTCCGGCCTGCCCATAGCCTTGGGCGACGATTTCGGACTGGTATTTTCCGACCCTTTACCACCTGTTGTGCCGGCGGTGCGGAAGGCCTCCGACATGGCGGACTTATGGCTTGCGCCGGACAAGGCCCAAGACGAAGGCATCTACTACATGTACAGAGACGTACATCTTCCTGAAGACGAGGAACTCATCCGTGAGCGCGGCCTTCGTTACGATGTTACTGTGATACTGCCCGGCAAGGTCGGCCACGAGTTCATCAAGACGGCTGGCCATTACCATCCGATCAAGCCCGGTACTAAAGTTACGTATCCCGAGGTCTACGAAGTGCTGTACGGAGTGGCGCACTACTTGCTCCAGCGGGCTGACACAGGCTCCGGCGACATCGTGGACGCGGTGCTGGTACACGCCGAACCCGGCGAGAAGGTAGTGATTCCCCCCGGGTATGGGCACATCACCATAAATCCATCTTCCGAACCGCTGGTCATGTCGAACTGGGTTGCGGCCGACTTCGAGTCGGAGTATGGCATGATCAAGAGGTATAAGGGCGGAGCATACTTCGAAATAGATGAGACCTCCGGCGCCTCCAGGCTCGTCCCGAACAAGCGACATGAAGGAATAGCTCCGCTCAGAAGCTTTGAGCCTCGAGACCTGCCGACCTTCGCGCTTTCAGCCGGTTACCCTATTTACCGGGCGTTCTTGGACTCCCCGGACAGGTTCAGATGGCTTGCTGAGCCGGAGCAATTTGCGCAGGAGCTGCCGTTTATCATGAGCGCATAGGTCTATCGCGAGGTGATAGCGATGGGCCACGCTGTAGAGCCATCGGGCAC
>CAYYHF010000045.1:0-13651 GCA_964471415.1 uncultured Clostridia bacterium
GGCGATCTTGCCCTTTTGGATGGTCTGTGCTACGTCCGGTCTCAATCCAATCCTCCTCAGATTGCCCGCCGATCGCCAGACGGCTGTCAAGCAACCGTCAGCTCTTCAGGCCTGTTCGGGCTATGCCCTGGATAAACTGATTCTGCGCGATGAAGAACAGCACCACCAGTGGGGCTATGGCCAGCGTGGATGCGGCCATCAGCAGGTCGGGCCGAGTACCGAACTCCTGGTTGAACCGGGACAATCCCACCTGAATCGTGCGCAGGTGGTCGGAATTGGTCACAATCAGCGGCCACAGAAAGCTGTTCCAACCGCCGATAAAGGTGAACAAGCCGCTGGTCACGAAGATCGGTCGGGCCAAAGGAACCATAACAACCCACAAGTATCTGAACCTCGAACACCCGTCTATCTGGGCCGCATCCCACATCTCCAGGGGGATGGTCTGGAAGAACTGCCTCATCATGAATATCCCGAACACGCTGGCCGTGAAGGGGATAATGAGGGCTTTGTATGTATCGTTCCAGCCTAGTCTGGCGATGATGGCGTAGTTGGGCACCAGCGTTACCTGGCTGGGTATCATCATGGTGCCCAGCAAGACCATGAAGATGGTCTCCTTGCCCCAAAAGTCGATATTGGAGAACGCGTATGCCGCCAGCGCCGATGTCAACAGCTGCAATGCTGTGGTGACGGTGGCGATGAACGCTGAGTTGAAGAAGTAGCGCGGGAAGTAAGGTTCTTCATTCCACGCATTGGCGTAGTTTGCCCACACTATCTTGCTGGGAAACCAGACAAGTCTATTCACGTAGAGTTCTTCCGGCGCTTTCACCGAAGTGCTCAGCATGTAGTAAAACGGCAACAGCATCATCACTGCGCCTACCGTGAGAATGACATACACTAGACTCATACGGACGGTCTTGCGCGCTCTGGACATATCATGCCCCCCTGTTCTCAACCCTCGAGACGCCCGCTTACTCATCCACTCGCTCACCTGCGCCGCCGCTCCCCGACCCACCCACACGCAACGCCGCTCACTGGTAGTGCACGCGGCGACCCGCCACGTTGCGCTGGATCAGGGTAAGCGCGAAGATGATGGCGAACAGCGTGTAGCCGATGGCGGACGCATACCCGAATTGGTATGACCCCCATGCCATGTCGTAGAGATACTTCACTACCACCCGGGTGGTGCCGAGAGGTCCGCCGGTAGCCGATGGCCACAACACGTACACCTGTGTGAACACTTGGAATGAGCCAATGATCGAGATGATCGTGATGAAATAGGTGGTCGGCGACAGCAAGGGCCACGTGATCTGCGAGAACATGGTCCACCCGCCGGCGCCGTCGATCTCGGCGGCTTCGTAGTACTCAGCCGGTATATTCTGCAGTCCAGCCAAGAAGATCACAACGTTGTAGCCAAGGTGCCTCCATATGCTCATCAGGCAGAGGGCGAACATCGCCCATCTGGGGTCGAGCAGCCACGCCTGTGGGCTGATCCCGAACCAGGACAGCATTGCATTGAGCATTCCGGTGCAGTCTTCCTTATAGATCCATGTCCACACGATCGAAATTGCCACCACCGGCGTGACGTAGGGAAGGAAGAAGGCTGTCCGGTAAGTCGCCAGGCCGCGTATGCGCTGATTGAGCAATCCCGCTATGACAAGCGCGAGGGCAATGCCGGTCGGGACTGTGCCTAACACGTACTTGACCGTGTTGGCCAGTGAACGGAGGAAGTCCGGATCATGAAGGAGTTCAACGTAGTTTCCCAGCCCAACCCAGTTCCACCGTCCAAACAGGTTCGTATCGAATAGGCTCAGGTAGAGAGCATAGAACGCCGGGAAGAAATGGAATACCGCTAGTACGATGAGGGCCGGCGCCAGGTAAAGATAGGCCGCCACAGTATCGCGAACGTACTTCCTCTTGCTGCTCGTCAGGCTCAATGCGCGGTCCACTCCTCTCCGGCAAGCCATGTCATGACCGCCAGCGTGAATTCGGAATTTGCGAACAGCTCCCGCTTCAGGTCGACCAGCGAATAGACCGGAGCGCCCAGACAAGCGACTCGTCCGCTCCCGATCAGCTCTCCGGCCGCAAAGATCGCGCCTGCGGCGGAGCGTGCAAAGACTTCCGTTCCCGAAGCCTGGGCCTCATCGGTTGTCGTCAGCGAACACGCCTCAGATGCGTAGACGAGGCGTGCCCGACCTTTCTGGCCCGCCCCCCACAGAACATGTGTGGCGGGCGCACCGTCCATCTCAAGCTCGTCATCGGCGAACCTGACAGAGGCCTGCATAAGCTGGAGCAACGCGTTGAACTGCTCACATGTGCGCGACCCGTCATCACAGTGCGACCATCCCGCCAGCAGCACGGATCCTCCCTGCCCCACAAAATCCGCGATCGCTTCCAGTTCGCTCTGTTCGAAAGACGTGGGAGTCAGCGCAAACCCGATCTCAGGCACGTTCACTACCAGAATATCGGTTCCTTCGAGTACACCAGGGGTTATGGAGTCTTCGCGGATCTCGGGGCTATAGTCGGACTCCGCCAGCAGCTCCGCCAGGCCATCCATGTAGCCGGAATACCTGTTGTTGTGGCCCTCGTCGATCAGCACGCGCACGACATCGGCCCCTCGTACCAAGATGGGAGCCGCTGGGAATGACTCCGGGACATCGCGTCCTGGGATGAACAGCTCCAGCTGCAGTAAGGCCTCGCCGGGCGCCGTTGGGGTCCAGTCAAACCACACGTTGGTCCCTGCCCAACCTGGAAGATCGACATGCTGCGACGACACTGCCCGTCTGCCTGATTCCGATGTCTCGTAGAGGACAGCCTGGACTTGGTCTATCGCATCCTTATTCCTGTTGACGATTTCCGCCTTCACCCGGACGGACAGGCCTTCGCGAACTACGGCATCGGCGGGCGCGAAGTCGCACACAACGATGCCGGCGCCGCTGGTGACCCAGATGGGGCTGGTGACGATCACATCATCGTCTGCCTGGACGGCGCGGAGGTAGTACCAGCTGTACGAAGACTGGGGCGCCAGGGTCGCCACTGCCTCATATGCCTTATCCCCAATCCCCCCATCCTGCCCGGGCGCGCTTTCCCAGACCACCTCGCCGCAGTTGGACACGATCTGAATCAGCTGCAGACGATCAGCGGGATCCGGATCCGACACGTAGATGCGAAACTCCACCGGATCGCCTGCGACCAGTGCTCGCGGATCGACCACGATCTCATCGCCCATGATGCCCTCGCCCGAGGAGAAGAACACTCGAACGTTGGAGTCTTCCGTAGCATAGGTGCGCATGCCGCGCATGGCGGCGAGCACTGCCTCCCGGGTAAGCTCAGTCCCTATGATACACGTGCGGGTGGGCGCGGCCGTTCCCCAATCCGCCCGGTGGTTGTCTTGGTCGCTGGTCGCTCCCACGTGCCAACCCCTGTCGAGCGCACGCCGATAGGCGCGTTCGTTCCGGACGTTGTGCCTGTAGGGCCCCGAGCCCACTTCCAGCAGGGATATGTAGGCATCGCCCAGCCCGCTGTATTCAAAATCATTCCAGTTGGGCTGTATGTCGTAGTTTGGGTGGTTGAACATGCCGATGCCATCATACTCGGCCAAGAAATCAAAAAACTCTGGTACGCTGCGCTGCGTATCGCGGGAGGCCGCGCGGGGTGTGTCGAAACCGTTGATGTGACCATCGGTGAATGTCCACTCATACCCAATCAGCGTAACGAACCTGCCGGGCTCGTAGAATAGGTCGGCCTCTTCGAGGGCCATGAACCAGTGATGCAGATTGGTGGCCTCCTGCATGTAGTAACCGTGATCGGTGACGGCATGGAAGTCCATCTTGGCAGCGTCTCGCGCGTGCTTGAACGCATCGGACGGCGTGAGCACTCCATCAGAATAGGAAGTATGGGAATGAAGGTTCCCAAAGTAGTAGTTGTAGCTCGTGGGCAACGCCTCTGCGCAGACCCCCTGGAAAATCGGCGTAAGCAGCGCGAAGACGAGGACAAGCGCCAGAAGACCGAAGGTCGGGGGCAAAAGGCGCAAACGAGCGCTGACGGCGATGCGCCGCTTGTGTGTGCGCATTGGTCTCTACCTCCATAGAACTAGAGCCCGGGGAGTAGAACCGCTCGCTCGACGTCCCCGGGCATGCTTGATTACACAGGCACCATATGGGCCCAACGTTGGGCTACTTCAGCCTGGCGTTAGCCTTGACCACTGCGGCGTCCAGCGCCTCCTTGGGCGTAGCCTTGCCAAGGTAGACCTTTTCGACAGCCTCCGAGATGTCGCCTCTGATGTTGGTCCACGCGGAGATGTTGGGGTCGTACTTGATGTAGCGCAACTGCTTAAGACTCTGCTCCTCACGGGGATGCGCAGCGAACCACTGCTTCATGATCTCAAGGTGCATAGCCGACTTTCGCACGGGAATGTAGCTGGTGCCCATGGCCCATCTGGCCGTCTGCCGCGGCTCGATCAACCACTTGACGAACTCCCATGCAGCCTGCTGCTCCTTCTCGCTGGCCCTGGCGAAGATGGCAAGGTCAGTGCCTGCCACAGGCGTCGACTTGAACTTAGGGTCCATGTAGGGCAGCGGAGCGGCGTTCCACTCGAACTTGCCGGCCACCGACTGACCGGTGTAGCTGAGTCCGGGCGAAGTTGTCAGGTACATGGCAACCTTGCCCGCCCCAAAATCGGCGTCCAGGTAGCCAGGGACGTAGTAGCACAGCTTGTACTTGTTCAGAAGATCCGCCATGAACTGCAGGGCCTTGACCCCCTCGGGCGAGTTAACGGCCACCTTGCCGTTGGCATCCAGCCACGAGCCTCCGGCGCTGAAGAAGAAGCACGCAAAGTAGTCGACGTTAGGACGCAGGCCAAGGCCGTAGCGCACGACCTTGTCGCCGTCCTTGACCGTGAGCGCCTTGGCAACGGTAAGCAGTTCCTGCCACGTGGCCGGAGGTCTGGCTATCCCCGCTTCTTTCAGCGCCGTCTCGTTGTAGACCAACACGTAGACACTCTTGTTGAACGGCATGGTGTACCATGTGCCATCGAACACACACCCCGCTCTGAGTCCTTCCCAGATGTCGTCGATCTCAAGCTTGGACAGCCCATTGGGGCCATTGACGAATCGCTCGATGGGAACTAGCTCGTTGGAGGTTATGTACTCAGCCGCCCAGTTTCCGTAGACCTGGGCCACGGTAGGAGGTTTGCGGGCCACCAAGGACCCCACGAGTTTCTGGCTCAACGCCCCATAGTTACCCTGATACTCCGCCTTGACGAAGACATTGGGGTTCTGGCTGTTGAACTCGTCGACAAGCATATCGATGGTCTTTCCGAGCTGCGCGCCCATGGCGTGCCAGAAGGTAATAGTCGTCTTCTGCTGCGCCAGGGAAGGTCCTACGGCCAAGGTGGTAACGATGAACACAGCGGTCAGTAGTATCGCGGCAGTACGCTTCAAATCGCTTTCCCGACCTGCGGCAGGCAGGCGGGAATACCCCCCTTCTGAATAGCGTTGCACCACTCGTATTCGACGAAGACCCGCTCACTCCTCCCGGCAATCGGCAAGCTTAGTCCGGCACAGTGTCGGAACCTCACGGCGCAAAGGCAGCACATGCTTCTTGCAGACAGAGTTTCCTGAACATCGGAGCTTTCGACCACACGTTCCGCATGTCGCGCACGGTGTACCCCGCCGCCTGGCGCAGGGGATCGCGCCCGGCAAACGGGCTCACACTGACTGCCACAGCGCCGCATGTATCAGTCTGCCTGAGCTGGGCGCCGCTATCCAGTATCCGGCGGACGGCCGCCGGGCTGGGGTGCCCATATCCGTTGCGACCCACCGATACAATGGCCAGATCGGCGCCTACAGCATCGAGAAACGGCGACGACGATGCTGTAGCCGAGCCGTGATGGCCCACCTTCAGCACCTGCGAGGCCAGCAAGTCCCGATGCAGCGGATCGCTCAGCGTGCGCCGCTCGAATACCACCCCGGCATCGGCGCACAGCAGCATGGAGAATCCACCGCAGCGGAGGCGCAGCACCACAGAGTTCTCATTCGCATCGTAGGCGATAGCGCGCGCAGCAGAATACGAAACACTCGGCGGGTTCAACACTTCCAGCGTCACGCTTCCCACCCGGATCGAATCGCCTCGGCATGCGCGAATCACCGATGGCGGGCCGCTGCCCACTCCGGTCAACGCAACGAGAATATCGTCCCATATCTTGCCCGCGGCCCCATCGGGGACAACTACACACCCTGTTTTGAAAGCCCGCGCAACAGCCGCGGCGCCGCCTGCATGATCAGCATGCTCGTGCGTGATGACGAAAAGATCGATTCTCCTGACCCCGCGCCGCCTGAGATACGGCACAACATGCTTCTCTCCGGCGCGAGCCGTGCCCGCATCGATCAGAATGTTGGCGTCTCGCCCGGCGGACACGAAGATGGCATCGCCCTGCCCCACCGACATGACGATGACCCGAAGAGGGGCGGGCGCAAACCACAGACCCAGGAGGAAGACGAGGACTGCCGCAGCAGCGCACACCAACGCTGCCCGTTGCCGCGCAAACCTCTCTATAGTTCGCGCCAATCGAAAGGTCCTGAAGGAATCGCGGGCCACCACACACACCAAGGCCAACAGGCTATAGTATGCAGCCAGCTCCAGCGGTCGGAGCATCCTGACGGGCGCCGATGCGAACCGCAGATCGGACATGGCGCGAACCAAACGAACCAGCGCGGCGAGCACTGCCCCGGCGCCAGCGTTCACCACATGCCCCAGC
The DNA here is from genome assembly GCA_964471415.1 of uncultured Clostridia bacterium. Lineage (GTDB taxonomy): Bacteria > Bacillota > DTU025 > DTU025 > DTU025 > UBA5389. The sequence goes on from CAYYHF010000045.1 coordinate 6,755, forward strand.
CAAGGCCACACATGCCATGCCACGCATCCCGAGAGGCCTCCAGCCATGCCTGCGAGGCCCAGGGGCACACAGATCAAGTTGGCGATTGGCCCGATCAGGCTGACCTCACATGTCATGTTGGCCGCAACCGGGAGCACGGCTACGGTAACTGCCACTGAAGCCAGAAGAGTGCGAAAAACACGCGCCGCCCCTAACGACCGCCGAACAGGCACCGCCCGAGCCAGGCATGGGGCCAGGTAAGATAAGGCCAGAACTGCCAGGTATGACATCTGAAACCCCGCGTTCCACAGCAACAACGGGCTCAGCATCAGCTGGATCGATGCCGAAATGCACACGATGTGAAGGACGCTGGCGCGTCGACCGCAGTAGCGCGAGGCGATGGACAGACCGAACATGAGCCATGCGCGGACTATGGACGGACGCAGCCCGGCCGCGATAGCGTATACGCCCGCGACCAGGAATGCAGCTAGCGGCAGGCGGCGCGCGGCAAGCCCAATGGCCGAGGCCGCCTGAACCGCGATGCCGGCCACTATGCTCACATGCAGGCCGGAAGCGGCGAGAAGGTGCGACACGCCGGCTCTCCTGAATCCGCGCAACGTATCCGGATCGAGCTCGCTCGAATTCCCTAAGGCCATCGCCAGAAACACATCGCGCTCATCCGGCGCAAGCGTGGCATGGGCAGCCGATGTGATCCCATCATGCGCCAGCCGCGCGATGCGTTCTATGGGGTGAAGCCAACGCCTTCCCACGATGCGAACCGAATCCGCTCTGGCGTTGGCCAGAGCATGAATGCCCTGCTGCAGAAGAACAGCCCGAAGATCCGGCTCGCCCGGGTTCATCGGACGCGAAGCTAGGCGAAGCTGTACGTGGCTTTCGATTACATCGCCGTAGCGCAGACATCCAGCCAGTCGGCGCGAGGCGTCATCAGCTTCGAAAAACACCCTTACCCTGCCCATCGCCTGGTAGACCGCTCCGTCCGCGCCTGCCAGGCTCGCCGCAACCACAACCTCCGGTGAAAGGCCGTCTGCGCGCATCGAGACGACTGCGCCGGTCAACGCGATGTCGCGCCCCGCGAAGTTGGCCACCGATGCCCCTGCAAACGAGTCGATACGGCTGACGCGCGCGGCCCCCAAAGTCGCTGCACACAGCATCGCCGCGATCCAGATCACGGTCTGACGCCGCGCCGGCGACAGCCTGAGCGCCAGGCGATTCGCGAACACAACGGCACACCAAATGCCCCAGGCACATGCCCATACCGCAACCGGAACCTCCCAGTATCCGCAGAGCAACCCAATGGCCAAAGCGCCTGCAAACGATGGCGTGACCCAAAATCGCCGGGAGGCGCAGCCATTCAGTGGCATCGACCGGGACTACCTAGTCGTCGCGCGGGGCGCTAACTTCTCCAGTTTGGCCTGGCCTATCCCCGATACGCCCACCAGGTCGTCGACGGTGGCGAACGGCCCGTTGCTCGCCCGGTAGTCGACGATCCTGCGGGCCAGTACCGGCCCCACTCCTGGAAGGCTCTCCAGCTCCTCGGCAGACGCGGTGTTGACGTTGACCAGACCTGCCTGGGCAACGCCGGCCGAACCTGCGATCGCGCTCGATCCGGCAGCGGAATCCGGGCCCGGAACTGACCGCGAGATATCGGCTCGATTGACCGGCATGGGCTCGTATCCGCCGGCGCGAGAAGCTCCGCTGGCAACGATGGCGCTCTGCGGCGCGCCGCCGTTGCTTTGCCTCGTTGAAACGTATATCTGCTCTCCATCGCGCACCGGGAGCGCCAGGTTGATGCAGTCGGTGTCGGCTGCCTTCGTAGCTCCGCCCGCTGCGGTCAGCGCATCGACAACGCGCGCTCCGAGCCACAGCGAATACACCCCGGGGTTGGCCACTGCCCCAGCTACATGCACAATGAGGGCCGGTTCGGCAACGAGGGTGGATCCGGTGGATACAGCGGAAGCAGCGGAAGCAGCAGGCTGGTCGGACGCGCCTGCCTGAGCGGACTGGTCGGAGCTTGGGCCAAAGTGCGCGTCCGAAGAGGCCTCCGAGATCTTGATCGCATCGCCCTCATCCATCGCCCCCGACTCCGGAGAGAGCACTGACGAGCACTGCCCCGGCGCCGCGCGCGCTTCGGCAGAGCCCTCGAAAACCACCACCTGGGGCCGGCGCGCCCGGCCGGCGGCGGTGATCCCGAGGGCGATCACCATCACAGCGGCAAGAACCAGGCCCGCCCTTTTCAGGCCGTATGCTTGCATAGCCAAACCTCCCTGACGCGCCGGCACTGTGGTGGAACGCCGGGCCTTGCCTGTATGCTAACACAGGTTAAGAGCCCGGCGCGTCATGCCTTCGGGTGATCTGTCAGGGTGATTCTCAGCGTGCCACGATATTCAGAAGTCTCCCAGGAACCAGTATCGTCTTCCTCACAGACGCGGACCCTATCGCAGCGGTCACCCGCGCGCTGGCCATGGCCGCCTCAAGCGCCGCGTCCTCACTCACATCGACAGGCACCGTTATCCTGTCGCGCACCTTGCCATTAACCTGCACCGCGATCTCCACAGTCTCCACGGTTAGCGCCTGTGGATCGTACTTGGGCCAAGGCTGGCGGTGCACGCTCTCACTGTGACCAACCGCGTGCCACAACTCATCGGCCATATGGGGAGCGAACGGCGCCAGCATCACGATGAGCATATCTATGGCCTCGGACATCGCCGCATCGCCGCCCTCTTGGGCGAAGGCCTCGTCCTTCAGGCTATAGAGAGTGTTGACATACTCCATTGTGGCGGCAATCGCAGTGTTCAAGCTGTTTCGGATGCCAATGTCCTCAGTGACCTTCTTGAGCGCCGCATGCGCCGCTCTGCGTACGCGCCCGGCAACATCGCCGTCCAACGCCGCATCAGCGGTCGCCGCAGTCACAGGAGTCGCGCCCATCGCACAACTTCCGCCCGTCCCTCCCACACCCTGGCGTTTGGCTCGCTGTTCCACATATTGTTGGACCAGCCTCCATACTCGCTGCAGGAACCGCCAACACCCTTCGACGCCTTCGTCGCTCCACTCAAGGTCCCTTTCGACCGGAGACGCAAACAGCGTGAAAAGGCGAGCCGTGTCAGCCCCGTACTTGGACATGATGTCGTCGGGATCGACTACGTTCCCCTTGGATTTGGACATCTTGTGCCCGCCAAGCAGCACCATGCCCTGAGTCACCAGGTTCTTGAAGGGCTCATCCACGCTGATCAGCCCCAGATCTCGCATGACCATAGTGAAGAACCGGGCGTGCATCAGATGCCCTGTAGCATGCTCCACGCCTCCGATGTACTGGTCCACCGGCAGCCAGTAGTCTGCCTTCGCCTTGTCCCAGGCGCAGTAGTCGCACCCGGGAGACGTGTATCGTAGGAAGTACCACGATGAACAGACAAAGGTGTCGATGGTATCAGTCTCGCGTCGAGCCGCCCCTCCGCACACAGGGCACTTCGTGTGTACGAATTCCGGGCAGTCCAGGAGTGGAGACTGGCCGGTGGGCATGAATCTCACTCCTGCAGGCAGCATCACCGGCAACTCTTCATCGGGCACAGGCACCTGACCGCAATGATCGCAGTATATGATGGGAATAGGCGCGCCCCAGAACCGCTGACGAGATATGAGCCAGTCGCGCAGCTTGTAGTGGACAGTGGGTCGCCCGATTCCAGATGACTCGAAGTAACGCGCCATGGCCGGCCTCGCCTCGCTAGACGGCATACCATCGAACTGCCCCGAGTTCATCTGCACACCGTCCTCCACATAGGCGGTTTCCATAGTATCCCCGTCCAGCTCAACGCGGGGCGGGCTTATGACGGGCTTTACAGGCAGACCGTATTTCCGCGCAAACTCCAAGTCGCGGTGGTCATGGGCAGGCACGCCCATCACAGCGCCGGTGCCGTAGTCCATGAGCACGTAGTTGCCGATCCAGATGGGCGCCTTCTCGCCCGAAGCCGGATTTACCGCATATCGGCCTGTGAACATGCCCACCTTTTCAGTATCCTCCGCCGTTCGCGCTATGTCGTCCTGCGCGATTACGTCCGACACAAACCGCCTCAATTCATCCTCGTTGGGCTGCCCGGCAATAAGCGCTTCGACCAGGGGATGCTCCGCTGCTATCACCAAATAGGTTACGCCGTATACAGTGTCGTGGCGCGTGGTGAAGACGGTGAGTTTCTCGCCTGTGCCGGCAACCGTGAAATCGAGATCCATCCCTTCGCTTCTGCCTATCCAGTTGCGCTGCATGGTCTTGACATGCTCGGGCCAGCCCGGCATGGCGTCCAGATCGGCCAGCAGGCGCTGGGCGTATTCGGTTGTGCGAAAAAACCACTGCTCCAGCTGCCGATGGCCAACAGGAGTGTCGCATCGTTCGCACACCCCATTCACAACCTGCTCATTGGCGAGAACTGTCGCGCATGAGGGGCACCAGTTCACCTTCTGCGACTTGCGATACGCCAAGCCCTTCTTGAACAGCTGTATGAAGAGCCACTGAGTCCATCTGTAGTAGTCAGGGTCGGAAGTCGTCGCCTCGCGTGCCCAATCGTAGCTGTAGCCCATTGCCCGAAGCTGCTTCTTCATGTGAGCGATATTCTCCCGTGTCCAACTGGCCGGGTCCACGCCATGCTGGATCGCGGCGTTCTCAGCGGGAAGGCCAAACGCGTCCCACCCCATGGGATGCAGCACATTCCAACCGTTCATCCTCCGGTACCTGGCCATTACATCGCCTATGGAGTAGTTGCGCACATGGCCCATATGAATCCGCCCGGACGGATACGGAAACATCTCCAGTTGGTAGAACTTAGGCCGTTCCGAGTCTTCGCCTGCACGGTACAAGCCTTCCTTCTCCCACTGCTCCTGCCACTTGGGTTCGATCTCTTCGAAACTGTATCTGTCACGCATGACGAGTCCTCCTCCCCGCGCTGCAACAGGCCTTCGCCCGAGTATCCCCGCAATCGCGCGCTGCGCCAACATAAAAACTGAACCTGCGATCAAGATGCAATGCCGATGAACGAAGGAAACAAAAAAACCCCCAACAGCCGAACTGTCAGGGGCAAGAGCATACTCGCGGTACCACCCTGTTACACGAACGCGATCTGCACAAATCACATAAAATGGTGGAGCTGAAGGGGATCGAACCCTCGACCTCTTGAATGCCATTCAAGCGCTCTCCCAGCTGAGCTACAGCCCCACGCAAAAGATCACGTACGCCTCTCGGCCTATAACGGCGCCCGCCGTCGCGGGTTAATCGCGTTCACCCACGCCGCTCCAAGGCGAGTTCGATGCCTTCGGGCTGCCGGGTCGCACCCACCCCCGGCTCTCTCAAAGCCATCCAGCGTCTATTACTCCTCTTCATCGCGTTTACATCCTCAGTTGTCAAGCAGGTTTTATTATATCCGCCGAGCATCGGGAAGTCAATAGCGGTCGGAATCACGAGTCGGAATCATGGGCAAACGCGGATGCGGAAGCCGAAGCATCGAAGCGGTGGGCTTGAGCATCTCCCCACAGTCTCTCCAGGCTGTAGAACTCTCGCTCAGCCAAGGCGAATATGTGCACCACTATATCGCCCCAGTCCAGCAAGACCCAGCCGGACGCATCGGCCCCTTCGCGCCTGCGCAGACGGAGGCCGGCGCCCTCCAGCTCCTGGGCAACCGCGTCCCTGACGGCGCGCGCATGCGTAGCAGTGCGAACTGTGCAGATCACGAAGAAGTCGGCCATGATGGACACTGAAGACATGTCCAGGAGGACCACATCCTCAGCCTTTTTCTCCAAAGCAGCGGAGACGGCCAGCCGTGCGTGGGGCCATGACGGTAGCTCACTTGGCAGTTTGTCGGTGTTCACTTGCAGGAATATCACCAGCCTTAAGAGTTCTTCTGTAACTGCGCAAGAGCGCGTTTCTGGTCAGGATCGCGCTCACGTCTATCAGCGCACCCAACTCGATCAGGTGCTTGATGGTGCCGTCCAGCGCGTGGACGAGCGCCAAGTCGAGGTCGCATTGGGCCAGGCTGCGAACGGTATCCACTCCCTGAAACCGCCTTCCCGGCTCGATGTAGTCGGCCAGACAGACCACCTTGTCCTCGACCGCCATGTCCGGGGCGCCCAACGTATGCAGGCGGATGGCGCTCAGCACACGCGGGTCGCATACTCCATACGCCTCGCGGGCTACCACTGCCCCCGCCGGCCCATGAAGGAGCGCCGGGTTCATCGCGATGGGTTCGGGCGCCTGCTCCGAACCGAGCCTGTGCCATATGGCTGCCAGTTCGTCGAAGGGCAGATCGCGGGCGCAGTCGTGGAGTAACCCAGCCAAAGCGCACACTTCCGGATCAGCCCCGAACCTCACAGCGAGGCGCCTGGATTCCTGTTCCACGCGCCTACTGTGCTCATATCTGGCGCCCGGGATGGCCGCCTTAAGCCGCATTCTGATCAACTCAACCTCGTCGTCGCGCACTGCTTACGCCCTCCAGTGAACAACCCAAGCCTGCAACAATAATAGCACATCGCCCCCATCGGGCGAAACCCTGGGGGCGATGCAGGCAAGCAGACGAAAGCTCTGTAACTACATTCTCATCGGTCTCTCCTTGGCCTCATTCACACTGATCTCGCGACCGCCCAGCGACATTCCGTTGAGCGACCTGATGACCGTGTCCAGATCGTCAGTGGCCACCTCAACAAACCCGAACCCTCGCGATCGTCCCGTCTCGCGGTCTGTGATGACCCTAGCCGCTATCACCTCGGCATAGGGGGAGAAGACATCCTGGAGTTGATCGTCTGTGACCGCCCACGGCAGGTTGCCGACATACAGTGTTTTGCTCATCCTAGCACCTCGCTCCATGTGCCATAGTCTTTCGAGAAGCAAGCCGGGCTATTCAGCTGTTCTCGGACATAAGCCCG
>CAYYHF010000046.1:0-13557 GCA_964471415.1 uncultured Clostridia bacterium
GCAGCTGAGTACCTGGCGTCGTCCAGGTCTCTTTGGGCCTGAAGGAACCATCTGCCTGCTTCATCACTAGGAGTCCTTCTCATATACAACCCTTCCCCTCAGCACGGCCTCGCGCACGAATGAGCTCTCCTCCACCAGGCGCTCTAGTTCGTCGGGAGTGTACACAAGTAGGTCAGTGGCCACCCTGGGCTGGATTGCGGAGTAGATATCGCCCAATCTATCTAGGAAGCGCTTGTCGGTGTTGTCCACGATGATCAGGTCTATATCGCTGGTAGAGCCGATGCGACCGTCCACTAGCGAGCCGAACAGAATTACCTTGTCGACATTCCGGGCCTTCAGAATACCCACAATCCGATTCAGTTCGCTATTGAGCTCCATAGCCCTTTCCGCCGGGTCGGGCATTCTATAACCCATGAGCCTGCCTCCCAGGAGTACACTCTCTCATTAGCAATCATACCATGACACCTGTTGCGTGTCCCGGCGCCACCCACGCGCGCACCCGCGGGAGCGCGTGACCTATTCTCTGGACCATGTAGATAGCTGCAGAACAGAACGGCTTTTCGTCGAATCGCGGACCGAGGCTTCTGGCCGGGCGGTGTCGTCAATGGATTACTCAGAGGGCCGCAAGTTGCAGGTTCATCCCTCGCGTCCTCACATCAGATGCCTGTTCCTATCCGGCAGGCGCCGATAGTGCCAAGCGCTCGTAACGGCGCAGTTGATCGGCGGGGGACACCAGGCCGTGATCCCCAAACCCGAGGTTTTCGTAGTAGGCGCAGAGCCCCGGGCTTTTCGCATCGCACTCCAGCCTCACAATGCTCCTGCCGCGGGAGTCTATGTAGGAAGACGCCCACTCAAGCAATGCTGCGCCGATGCCCGCGCCGGCCCACTCCTGCCTCACGCCGAGGCCGTGAACGTAGCCTGCGGTGCGGTCAGATCCCGCATCGCCCCAGCACTCCTCATCGGCCCACTTGATCCACAGCGCGCCGACCGGCGAATCGTCGATGTAGCCTATGAAGTAGTCGCAATCGCGTATCTTGCTGGCTACATGCTGTATACCTTCCGAGGTGAACAGCCAGTGAGGGACGGGCCTGCCTCGATTCACTACTTGTCGGCAGCTGTCGGCGAGCACTTCATAGGCATCTTGCAGATCTCGGGCAGCGGCACGCACAATGCGCATCGGTCCGATTCCTGTCGGCGTCTGGCCGACCAATTGCCCATCACTGCCGTACGGTTTGAGCAGACTCAGGTGGAAAATGCGGCCCGAACCGGCATGGCCCAGCACAACAAAGCCGGAGTCGACTGCGGCACGGGTGATGCTACAGCAGCTCTGTGCCTTGTCGCGCAGTCCGACTCCATAGGTTGTTCTGTGCGGGTGCGCGTGCTGCCCTGCGCCGATTATCGCCTCAAGCTCGATCATGAACACGTTGTTCCCGGCGCTGCCGCCGGCCGCGACCGCTGGAATCTCAGCATCCCATATGCGCAGGCATCCGCCTGGGGCCAGCACCCTGAAGACCTCCGCCAGCACGCGCGGGCGGAGCTGGGCCGGCATGTACATCAGCCCGAAGAAACAAGTCGCATCGGTGAAGGAGCTGTCGAGGAAGGACATGTCCGCCGCGTCCATCACCAGCTTAAGCGCATCGTTCGATACTTCCTCCAGTTCAGGCCGGGAGATATCTATCGAGACCACTTGTCTGCCTAGCGCGCGTCCGACTATCCCTTCGCCGCCCCCTGCTACGTCCAGCACGAGACCGGGCGCCGTGAGCTGCGCTAGGTCGATTACGTCCCTGATCATGCGAGAAAAACCTCCTCAATCCAGCCTAGCCGCGACCATCAGTTCGATCTCGTCCATCAGAAGTGGCCTTCTGCCCCAGCTGCCGGCCGTGCCGCCCCACACGTCATCTACCCTGAAGCCGGTGAGCTGCAGCATCAGTGTCAGCTCCATCGCGGTGAACTCCTTCTCCATGACGGCAAAGAAACTCTTCCAAGTTATGGGGCATACCTCCTCTCATCAGCGCGCCCGTACGTGATTCTGCGCGTGTGGTCCGGTTCCTGCGCGACTGCCCCCCGACCATCTGCGGGAGAGCGGGTGGCATGGACAGAACCCACCTATTATGCCAGGTATGGCGATGCTGGACTGACGTCCGCCACAGCTGACGCGACAGGCAAACTGAGCCCAGATACGGGCTGTGCGCGCGATTTGGCCTTCAGCGTCTTGCAGACCCGTCCGCGCTGTGATAGTCTCAAAAAACGCGCCTGATGCGAACTGACTATCCGACTGAGGAGAGGGCGAGGGCGGGGGTGTTGTAGCGTGCATGCCGCGGTCAGGCAATGGCGGGTGCTGGCAGGCAGGGGATTTGCGCGGAATCTGCAGTACTCGGCGTCCCACTTAGTGAACACGTTCGCCAGCGTGATTTTCGGCCTCATCTACATATGCGTGTGGCGGGCGGTGACTCCCGAATCCGGCTTTGGCGTGTATTCCGCATCTGTGATGGCACAGTACATATGCATCAACCAGACCACTGCGTGGCTTACGCAGTTTGGCATGAAGATGCGCCAGAGGATGGTCCAATCGGTCAGGTCCGGCAGGATTGCGGTGGAATTGGCGCGCCCCATGGACTTTTTCTGGTATAACATGCACTTCGAATACGGCTCGCAGCTGTATAGCCTGGTCTTCCGCGGTCTGCCTGTGGGCCTCGCGCTTTCTCTTCTCGTGCGATTGCGTATGCCCGGCTCGGCCGTTACCTGGCTCGGGGCCTTGGCTTCACTTGCCATCGGCGGCTACATTGGCATCGCTCTGAACTATCTGGTCGGCATATCATCTTTCTGGACGAATGAGATACGTACGCTGTCGTGGGCGCTTTTCTCTTTGGAGACGTTTCTGGGCGGGCTGTCCATGCCGCTTGAGGTGCTGCCCCGTTCTCTGGAGCTTCTCGCTAAGGTATCGCCCTTCGCTCACCTAGCCTACTACCCTGCGCGTATCTACCTGGAGCTTTCCGAGCCGGCGCCCATATTGGCGGCGGGCCTGGTCTGGGCGGCTGTTCTCACCTGTGCGGCGCGCCGCGTCACGTTCCGCGCACGCAGGCGTCTGGAGGTGCAGGGGGGTTGAGGATACGAAGGGGGGCATTGTCGGCCGGGGCGCCCGGGACAACCGCGCCCGTATTGACGAGGCTTCGTCTGGCAGCGCGGGTGTACCGCGTGCTGGTGTCGGCAAGCCTCAGGGGGAAGATGCAGTACAGGCTGGACTTTGTGGGGAGCACCTTGATCCAGACCATCATGGGGGCCGACAGCATTCTGTTCATAGGCGCTCTGCTATGGAGGTTCGGGCCGGTGATGGGGTGGAGCATCTTCGATATCGGGATGCTGTACGCTGTGTCGCGAATGGGAAATGGGATATACATGCTGCTCTGCAATGAACTCGACAGGTTTGAGCTGTACATGGTCAACGGCGATTTCGATACGCTGCTGATCAGGCCTTGGCCTACACTCTTCACCTTGCTGGCGCGGGGAGTGGGCATAGACCGTCTGGCGTTCCTTGCACAGGGCGCGGCGGCTGCGGCCTTGACAGCGCCGCGGCTCGCGGCTGCCGGCGCGATTGGGGGATGGGACGCTGTCTGGTTGCTGGCTTCGGTGGCGTGGAGCGCGATGCTCTACTTTGCAGTGGGGCTCGCCACGGCTGCGGCGGGATTCTGGATCGTGCGCATCGAGGAACTGCAAGTGTTCACGATGAACGCGCCGGCTACGGCCGCTGCATACCCACTAGATGTGTATCCATCCTGGCTCCGTTGGGTCTTCGTCACGCTGTTGCCCCTGGGCCTTGGAGGCTACGTCCCCCTCAGGTTCATTCTGGACAAGGGAGGGTCGCCTTTGGATCTGTTGTGGCCGGCGTTAGCCTGCCCGGCGGCAGTATGGGCGGCGCTTAAGCTATGGAAGACAGGGGAGGCGCACTATACGAGCACCGGGACTTAAGGAATATTGCGGCTTGCGATGTGGAAGGGGTGATAGGCTATGAGCACTGTGGGAGCAGCCGCGGCGGTCATGGCCGAGGGGCTTCGTAAGGTGTACCGTGTGGGGATCAGGAAATCCGGCCTTTGGGGGAGCATACGACAGCTGGTGGCGGGCGAGACCCGTGATGTGATCGCGGTGGACGGGGTCAGCTTCGATATCTCCCAGGGCGAGTTCGTGGGGTACATCGGACCAAACGGAGCGGGGAAGTCCACTACCGTGAAGATGCTCACCGGGATTGTGCATCCCACGTCCGGGCACGTGCAGGTGAATGGACTATCGCCGGTGCAGGCGCGCCGGCAGGTGGCGCAGCAGATCGGTGTGGTGTTCGGTCAGCGCACACAGCTTTGGTGGGATCTTCCTACGATAGACTCATTTGAGATACTGGCGGCGATGTACGATGTGGCGCCTGCCGACTACAGGCGCTTCATGGGCGAGTTCACCGAGTTACTAGGTTTGGGCGAATTCCTCGATACTCCCGTGCGCCGGCTGTCGCTGGGGCAGCGCATGAGGGCCGACATCGCGGCCGCGCTCATCCATGCTCCGCGCGTATTGTTCCTAGATGAACCCACTATCGGCTTGGACGTCATGGCCAAGGCGCAGGTGAGAGGCTTCCTGACCCGGGTCAACCGCGACCGTGGCGTCACAATCCTGCTCACTACCCATGACATGCGCGACATCGAAGAGCTATGCGAACGCGTGATGGTCATAAACCACGGGAGGCTCATATTCGATGGCAACCTGGAGTCGCTCATCGCAAGCGCGGGACTGCCCACTACCATGCGGCTGCGCCTATCGACCATGGCTCCGGGCCTGGCGGCAGGGCAGACGCTCGGAGAAGCGCTGTGCGCTATCACAGCGGTGGACTACCCTGCCAGAACCATCGATCTGGCGTTCGACCGACGGAAGGTATCGGCTGCGCAGGTGTTGTGGGCTGCGCGGGAGTTTGGCGATGTGTGGGATGTGAGCCTGAGCGAAGCGGGGATGGAAGAGACGGTGAAGTGGCTGCTGTCCTAGAGGCCGAGTGTCCCTGTGTGCTGAAAGTCCTCCGGGGTGTACTCGCCCCCCCCTTGTGGAGGACCCTCTCCACTGTCGCCTTGCATCGGCAGTATTCGGAAGGATCGTAGTCTCCGGAGAATGGATCGCACGTGAATACGCCCACGAAGATGCCCAGCTTGTCGGAGCGGCTGACGCCCCGCCTGATCTCAGGCGCTCTGGCAGGGTTCGGCCCTCGGGTGGCCGTGACCGTTTTGTCCTCCACGGCGCCACGGTGTTTGCAGCGAGTATCCCTTCCTGCGTGTCTGTGAAAGCATTGGAATAGTTTCTGAGGCGAATCTACCAACATCGGCGATCAACGCCACCAGGCAGATTCGAGCTTGGGCAAGGAAGTCACCTTCCATCTCAGGGATGTGAAATGGTCCGATGGCGTGCCTTTCACGGCTGACGATGTGATCTTCACGTTCGAGTGCTTCATCATGAACAAGGTTGCAAAGGGCAACTCTGTCGACAGGTTCACGATCCTCGACACGCGCGATGGCCAGAAGAAAGAAGTAAAATGGGTCAAGATCAATGACAAGACCGTGAAGGCGGTTCTGCCATCGCCGTTTGGGCCGTTCTACATGAACCTTTCGCACGCGTACATATACCCCAAGCACAAACTGGAGAGCAAGATCGACAAGACGAGGCCGGACTCTGTCAACGAGCTCTGGCTTACCAATGTCTCTCCGAAGGAGATCGTTGCCAACGGACCTTACAGGATCGCAAGCTACATAATGGACCAGAAAGTCGTTCTGGAGAGGAACCCCAACTACTGGAGGATGGATAGGTTCGGCTACATGGCGGTCAGCGCCGCGGACTTCCCTACGTTGGAGCAGAAGGAGTTGGCGGGCGGGCCATTCACGATCTTCAAAGCTCAGCCCACGCAGCCAACGCCCAGCCCAGTGCATATCGCGTTCAACTATGATGTTGCCAATGAGCAGCTCAAGGGGATCTTCAGGAACACCGAGTTCCGATGTGCAATGGAATTCCTGCTCGACAGGGAGCGCATAATCGACGAAGTCTACAACAGGACTACCAGGATGTCGCGCTGGTGTTCAGGGAGGATCTGGAGAAGGCCGGGATCAAGATCAACCTGCAGATTCTCGACAGCACGCTCGTGGGGAACATGTTCGGCGCCGGCAACTTCGAAGTCGGAATCAGGGCCTTCGGCAACCAGCCTGACCTCGAGCTGAGGAAGGCGATGTGGCAGCCGGGCACGCAGCTGTATTACTGGCATTACTCCGCGCTCGACCGCGATAAGCTGGCCGCGATCCCCGCAAACATGCTCGGCTGGGAGAAGAGAGTCTACGAGCTGTTCGACCTGGGCTCGATCACAACCGATCCGGCCAAGAGGAAGGCCATCTACGACGAAGTGCAGGAGATCTACCACGATGTTGTTCCTGTGATCTTTGTGTGCAAGGGCATGAACCTGTCCGGCGCCAACAAGTCCCTGGGCAACGTGACGCAGGACAAGGAAGGCATAGTCTACTTCGCCACCTACACGGCTTTCAGGAAGTAACGGTACAATGGGGGGGTGGAGCGGGAAGCGCTGCGCTTCCCCCCGTCTTCGCCAGCCTGCGGTTGAACGTGTGAGTTGCGCCAAGGAGTGAACGAGTCGATGTGGGCGTTCACAGCGAGACGGCTGTTGAGGGCGAGATCGTGTTCGGCGAGAGGAACCTGATCGGCCTAGCCGAGAAGGAGTACCGCCACATCCGCGGCAAGCAGATCAGCATGATATTCCAGGAGCCCATGTCGGCTTTTGACCCCCTCTACACCGTGGGGCGTCAGCTGATGGAAGTGGCGAAGGCGCACATGCCGTGGGACGAGAGCGAAGCTAAGGAGAGGATAATCGACACCCTGAAGTCGATCCACATTCCGGAGCCTGAGAAGCGCTACGATGAGTATCCCCACGAGATGAGCGGCGGCATGCTTCAGCGCATCATGATCGCCATGGCGCTCATAACCAGCCCTGACATAATCATCGCCGACGAACCAACCACCGCGTTGGATGTAACGATTCAGGCACAAGTTCTCAACCTGATGCAGGACTTGCAGAGCCAGTACCGCGGTTCCATCATCTTCATCACCCACGATCTCGGCACAGTAGCCGAGATCGCCGACAGGGTGCATGTGATGTACGCGGGCAAGATCGTGGAGAAGGCGCCTGTGGTGGAGCTATTTGATCACCCCATCCATCCATATACGTCCGGGCTGCTGACCTCGCGGGTGAGGCGAGAATACAAGGGAAAAGACCTGCCGTACATCGAGGGCTACGTTCCGAGGGCCTATGAGTTACCGGAAGGCTGCAGATTCCATCCCAGGTGCCCGCGGGCGATGGCGAAATGTAGGACGGTTGAGCCTCCCGAGTTTGAGCCGGCGCAGGGCCATACAGTTGCGTGCTGGCTTTTGAAGGAGGGCTGCGATAGATGAAGATACTGTCCACCAGGCGCCTCAAGAAGTACTTCCCGATAAGGTCAGGGGTGTTCCTGCAGATCAGCGGGTGGGTGAGGGCGCTGGAGAATGTGAACATGGAGATCAGCCAGGGCGAGACGATCGGGATCGTGGGCGAGTCCGGCTGCGGCAAGAGCACGCTCGGCAGGACGATTGTGAAGATCTACGAGCCAACGGCCGGCAGCATCACCTATTGCGACCCGGGCGGCGAGAGTCGTGATATCTCTGGGAAGATTGACAGACGATTCGACTCACTCGACCCCAGAATGACTATTCGCGACACCAACATGGCGCTCATCTTCATTTCCCATAACCTGGACGTAGTGCATCACATGAGCGACAGGATCATGGTCATGTACCTCGGAAACGTTGTGGAGACGGCGCTCGCCACCGAGCTGTTCGACAATCCGGCTCACCCCTACACCCAGGCCCTGATGTCGGCCATCCCCAGCTGGAACCCGAAAGACCGAAAGCTCGGCCAAGTCAAGCTGGAAGGAGAGCCGCCGAGCCCCATCAACCCGCCCTCAGGCTGTCCGTTCCATCCCAGATGCCCACACCGCCTCGCGAACTGCAGCAAGGCCAGGCCCGATGCGGCTGAAGTGAGCGAAGGGCACTTCTCGGCCTGCCATCTGCATGGCGTATAGAAAGGTCTGGGCAGCGTAGCGTCTAGGCATGGTGCGCGGTCGCGATGGCCGGCTATCCGATGCCGCGGTTACGCCGATATCCCGCACGGTTCTTCCCGCTTCGTGTAGACACGGTTGACTACAATATTAGTCCATGCTACACTTGACTACAGCAGTAGGCACGGCGACTGCACGTTGCGCTGGAGCGGGGGAATACGGGGATGGGCAGGGCGAGGAAGCTGCGGATCAACCGCGGGAAGAGACTAGCAGTTGAAGTCGGTGGGCGTGCTTATGCGCGCATTCCAATCAAGACTAACATCGTTACGGCAGCAGACGATATCGCTGATGTCGTTCGAAGATACGCAGTGCCTCTGCTGCATCCAGGGGACGTGCTGGTGATAAGCGAGAAGGTAGTATCGATAACCCAGCAGAGAGCTTACCCCATCAGTCAGATCGAGCCTTCATGTCTTGCTCGTATTCTGTCCAGGTTCGTCTACAAGTCGCCGTATGGAATTGGGCTCGGTAGTCCGTGGACAATGGAGCTCGCCATCAGGGAAGCAGGCCCGCTTCGAGTCGTGGCTGCCGCTGCCGTGGCAGGGGTTGCCAAGGTTTTCGGCGCGCGGGGGGTGTTCTACCGGGTATGCGGCTGCGGCGTTGCGGCAATCGACGGACCGTGCGACTATACCCTGCCGCCCTACAACCGCTACGCGATTCTTGGCCCTTCGAAGCCCAATGCAGTGGCGGAGTCCGCCAGCAGAGCCGCGGGAGTACCGGTGGCGATCATCGATGCAAACGACTTGGGCGTTACAGTGCTGGGGGTCTCGTCGGGATGCCCTGAGCGCGCGTTCCTCGCAGAGGTTCTTGCCGATAATCCCCTCGGACAATCATGCGAACAGACGCCAATCGGCATAGTCCGCCCGGCGCGTTACGTCCCGCTTCGGGGCGGCGCCGTTACCCTTCGGCGGTCGTCGGGGGGGCGGCGGAGATGCTGAGGCGAGGAGGCAGGGTTACAATCGAAGTCGCCCTTGCATCGGCGCTTATTGCTGTTGTGGCGCTCGCCGGGGCAGTGTGGCGCATACGTGGTCCGATGCGGCCGATGCGGTCGGGCATTGGCTTGGGCGCTGCCGTGTCGGCCATAGTGGTAGAGGCCGATTCTGGGGAGGTTCTGTACGAGCAGAGCCCTGAGAGGCGAATCCCTCCTGCGAGCCTCGCCAAGCTGATGACTGTTCTCCTGGCGGTAGAAGCGGTGGAAAGCGGCCAAGCGAGCATGCTGGATCTTGTCACGGTGAGCAAGCGCGCGGCGTCCATGGGAGGATTCCAAGTGTGGCTGGGAGCAGGCGAGCGATACACTCTGGGGCGGCTTCTAGAATCGGCGATGATAGCATCGGCGAACGACTCCGCGGTTGCTGTGGCCGAGCATCTTGCGGGGAGTGAGAGGCAGTTCGTCGGGCTAATGATGAGAAGAGCCGGCGAACTGGGAATGCGGAACACGCGTTTCGTGAATGCCACGGGTCTTCCCGCGGAGCAGGGTGATGACGATGGTTACACTACAGCTTTCGACATGGCTCGCCTGGCGCTCGAGGCTCTCGGCCATCCGGCGATACTGGAGTGGAGCAGCACCCCGAGCAAGGTGTTCCGAAACCATCCTTTGTTCATCCTGAACAACACGAACCCGCTGCTCGGCAGGTATCCCGGATGCGATGGGCTCAAGACAGGCCACACGGAGGCGGCAGGCTATCACCTGATAGCGACTGCGAGAGCGGACGGCGTCCGCCTTGTTGTCGTGATCATGCATGCGGGCAACGAGGAAGAACGTGTCACGAGCTGCGCGCGTCTTCTGGATTACGGGTTTGCGGCATTGCGCGCGGCAAACGCGGCGAGATCCACAGCCGGGCCCGGAGCGCGTTGACAGCGTCTCACAGGATGCGTATACTGACTACAGGTATAGTTAAGCATCGTCGGAAGCGCGGCATGTCATGACTTAATGGGTGAGGCGGAGGTGTGGCAGGTATGGAGTTACCGCCCTTGGGCGATCAGGAACTTGAGCTGCTGCGGTTCATCACCGAGCGTGCGCCTATCACTGTGCGCGAGGCGGCTGAGAGCTACGGCAAGGATCGCGGCCTTGCCCGGACTACGGTCCTGACCATGATGGAGAGACTCAGAGCAAAAGGGTATCTCACCAGGTCCGAACAGGGAGCGGCAAACGAGTACTCTCCTTGTCTTTCTCGTTCAGAGCTCATGCGCGGGGTGGTCCGCGGGTTTGTGGAGAAGACTCTCGGGGGCACTCTCTCGCCCTTCGTGGCGTACCTCACGGAAGACGCCGCGGTAAGCCCGGAGGAGTTGGAAGACCTCAAGCGCCTTGTGGAGGAACTCGAGTCGCGGGAGGGAAGGGGCAGGGGTAGGGAATGAGTGCTGTCTTGTACGACTCACTACTCGTAGTCATGCCACAGAGATGGGCCGGCTCTATGTGGGGCGCGCTATGGCAGGGAAGCGCGGCGCTGGCAGTGGTGTGGATCATATGCAGGGCTTTCCCGCGCATTCCCGCCAATACCCGGTGCTGGCTGTGGCGACTTGGGCTTCTCAAGCCCTTTCTTCAGCTTCTGGCGGCCCCTCAGATCGATCTCGCTTGGCTGCCGCGCGCTAGAACTGTCCTGGCGAATGTGGTATCTCGGAGTTTCGCTGCGGATCTGCCTACTCGGTCCACCCTGTTGATCCGAGCGAGCCGGCCCATGATGGCTCTTTGGATAGTGGGCGCGGCGGCGGTTGCGGCAAGTATCCTGGCTGCGCTGAGCAGATCACGCTCGATAGCCGCGCGCTGCGCGCCGGTGCGCGATAGCGGGCTTGACGAAATAGTAGTTGAGCTCTGCCGGAGGATAGGGATCAGCGCGCGCCCGGACACGGTAGTTGCCGATTGGGTGTCTGTTCCGATGATCCTGCGGCGGTCGAGAGGGTACGTCATGGTTGTCCCTTCGGATCTGCTGACCTCGGCGCGTTGCGAGGACTTGCGATTGGCGCTTGCACATGAGCTGGCACACATCAAGAGAAGGGACCTGGCTTGGAACTGGCTTCCCGCGGCGGCCAAAACGCTCTTCTTCGTGAACCCGCTGGTATGGGTGGCCGGCCGAGAGCTCGGAATCGCACAGGAGATGGCGTGCGACGAGATGGCTGTACGCGCCTCCGGCGCCGGGCTTGCGCGATATGGAAAGCTCCTTCTCACGATGGTTGGGCCGCGCCGCAGAGCCGAGCCAACGTGGGCAGTAGCGATGGTCTCTGCGGGCGCGTCCGCCAAGGTGATACGCAGGCGACTGATCGAGCTCGGGCACGCACAAGATCCGCCCGCGCTGAGGCTGGCAGGATCCGTGGTGGCGCTGCTCATCGTATGCGCTTTGGTGATGCCTTTTCAGATCGTGGAGGCCCCGCGCAATGAGGGGCAGTGGCTCGGAGTATCGATGGTCAAAACGCGAGAGACACTTGTCGGAACCTCGGGGCGGACGGTCATGCGAATCATCGTCGAGCGAAGCGTGGCGAGAAGCCGGGCAAGCTTGCCGTAACACCCATCACCGCGTTGCTCCGCCAGACGCCGTGTCCCCGGTCTTAAGGGAGATAGATGGAGGTTCAGGATCGTGAAGCTTTCGGGCCCAGGTATCTCCATGGATATGGGTAATACATAGTTCTAGCTGGCCTAGTTGCGATAGCTGTGGGCTACAACGGTTGGAGCTGGGATACTGTCAATTACCAGCGATGGTTTTCGAGATACCGTCAGTTTCTGAGTACATCGATCTCGGAGGACCGCCGGACTGCCTCCAAACCGCGAAAATCGGCGGGCATACCGCTGGATTGCAGTGACCGCTATTCCATTGCTTCCGCTGTGATCCTGACGAAACCGCATACTGCAAGCAGCGCTATGCAAACGCATACGTGACCAGTATCGGCAAGAACAGAGCGCCGCATGCCCTGGATCACAGCTGAATGCGGCTACTGCGCGGATCGCATACGCAGCAGGATCCATCCCGAACGGTCGACCACAGCCCCGCGGCGAAGGGTGACGACCTCAATCAGCGCCTTGGCGCCCAAGGATTCCAGGTCTTGCAGCGAGATCAGAAACATCGCTGCCCAGGGCCTACGCCGCCTGTCGTATGGCGCGGCCTCGTAGATCAGCTCCTTGACGCGCGAACGCTCCTCTTGGCACAACGGCTCAGACGATGCTGCGGCTGGCATCGGCGATACCATCTGGAGTCGATATGTGACTGAGGGACTGGGTCGCCACGCGAGGGTTGCTGTGACGGCGATGCCATCCTCGATCCGATTGGCTGCGACTGACCTGATCTCGCAGCTCGGCGGGAGAACCCGGAATGGACGCGGACCGGGCTGAGCCAAGGGGGCGTCATCCCGCTGCGGCGACCCGGGTTCATGTGGCGGAGCCAAGTCGATAACAGGCGCCAAAGAGAACAGCTCGTTGCTTCTGATGAAGCTCTTCAGGAAGGCCGAGAGGCTGACCAGCTGGCTTTTGTACTGCTCGAGCGCTCTGAGTTTCGCGGCAATTGCATCCTCGGTCAACGAAGCGCGTATCCATACTGCTTGAGGCGAGCCGCGCCACTGGGGCGGATCTAGCGGCAGATCGGGCCGGTACCCCCATGGCTGGGGCCAGTTGGCGCCGGCGTGTACCATGTAGGCGAGCACCCTTGCGCCGGTAAGCTCTACGTAGTCCAGGTGCTCGATTGCGAACATGGCGAGAGCGTAGGTAGCCCAGTGGTCGCTGTGCGTGTCGAGCGGGTGGGCAAGAAGCACCAGGTCCGGCATATAGTCTGTGAATATCATGGCAAGGTCGCTTACTATCCTTGAGGCGCAGTACTCTGCGCCCGGCGTAAATGAGGATGCATATGGACGGGAAGCACGACCTGTGTGCTTCGATGTGTATGGCTCGTTCGGCCGCCAGTGCCGGTTGTCTACGATGTCGGCAAGCCCGCCATCGGGGTAGCCCAGGAAGACCGCGTTCTCTCCAGCCACGCCCAGCGAGGCCAATGCAGCGATGGCCTCGCTGTGGCGTCGATGCCCGAGAGCCACCAGGTGATCGGGCGAAGGCTGCCCTGTACCAGACAACATGCCTGCCGCAGGCTCGGATCCATCGCCCATTGTCATGAACACGACCTTCACCTGTGCGCCTCGCCGGCAGGCCGTGTAGATCAGTCCTCCAGCTCCCAACGTTTCGTCATCTGGATGAGGGGCTATCACGAGGATTCGCGATACAGACGCGAGTGAGGCAGCTGTACTGCCCGGCCTGGCGAGTAGGGCTAGCCCGATGCACATAGCGACTAGCCTCACCCAGGCCGCGGCGTTCCTGCGGGCCTTCGGCCCCTGCGCGCGCCTCGGGATGCTGTTCATTATCATGCTGAACCACTTCGGCGCCTTCGTACTTTCGCGCCTAGGCGACGATGGAGAATGG
>CAYYHF010000047.1:0-13382 GCA_964471415.1 uncultured Clostridia bacterium
AACATCCGGTTTCACTGGCCCTGCATTCGGCGGCTGCTACGGCGCTGCCGGGGCGCTGTCGGCTTCGCGTCTCCCCATGCACCAGGCAAAAGCGTTCACTACGCGCTGCACCGGTCGCGCCACCGCGCGGACGCGGTGTCACGCCCGCTGCTGGGCGCTCCGTTCACCAGACGGAATGACCTTCGGTCCTGTGTCGGTCACTTTTCGCCCCGAAGCCCGGCAGGAAGTGGGGGCTTCGGTTCGAAAAGTCCTCTTTCGCTTCACCAGCTTCGCAATTGTCGAGCATGATGCCAAATCGGTCACCCTGTCCGCCATTGTGTCTCCGAGGCTGGCCGCTGATCTGGACGAACGACAAACGGTCACTGCGCCGGTGTGCCCCTCCCTGCCTGAGCGCCCTTGTTCCCGCATTTCAGGCCGCAAAAGCGGTCGGCGGCTACTCCGCGAAGCGCGGGGCCGCCTCTGCGCCGGTGGCGCAGCCCGCATTTCCGGCCCTCCATGCGGCGGGCGCTACGGCAGTTCCGGGGCATCACCGGCTCCGTTCAACCCCAATCTATCCTTGTTTCTTGATATGAACCCTGCTACGGTCTTCACGTTGTTTGCTCGATTGATATCCGAGATCGAACACCATGAATGCTGAACGCTGGCTGTCGGTGCAGGAAATTGCGGCCCATCTGGGCGTGAAGACCGAAACGGTCTACGTCTGGGTCTCGAAGAAGCGGATGCCCGCCCACAAGGTCGGGCGTCTCTGGAAGTTCATGGTCAGCGAGGTGAATGCGTGGGTGCGGTCGGGCAAGGCCGCCCAGAAGACGAGAGATGAAGACGATGGCTGAGAAGACAGGCAAAGGTTCATTCCCGACGACGGACTGGGGTTTGCTCGCGGATGTGCGCGGCAACAACCCAGCGCTGAAGCTTGCCGCCTTGGATATTCTGATCCGCCGCTACTGGAAACCGGTCTTCCTGTTTCTGCGACACTCCGGGGCGCCGGATGCCGCCGCCAAGGATTCTACGCAGGCGTTTTTCGCGGACTGGATTGAAAACGACGCTTTCGCGAAGGCGGACGAGCGCAAGGGGCGCTTTCGCTCGTTCATGCTGACCTGTCTCAAGCGGTTCGTTTCCAATGAACACCGTGCTGCTCATGCACAAAAGCGAGGTCCGCCGGAAGGGCTGCTTTCTCTTGACGAACTTATGGCAAATCCCGACATGCCTTTTGAGCCGGCGGACACCATGACTCCGGAGGCGATTTTTCAGAAGGCATGGGCTGCCGAGGTCGTCCGGCGCGTGTTGAAGCATCTTGAGATCGAATGCGCCAGGACTGGCAAGACGGTTCACTTTGACATCTTTTCCAAGCGCGTTATCAGGCCGATCTTGGACGGTTCCTGCGAGCCCTCCATGGCCGACCTTGGCCGGAAACAGGGGCTATCCGAGAAGCAGGCGGCAAACCATCTGCTGACGGCCAAGCGCGCGTACCAGCGGTTGCTACAGGAGGAGATACGGCTGTACGCAAGTTCGGAGGCGGAGGTGGCCTCGGAAATCCGGGAACTGTTTTCGATTCTGGGGAAATAGTGTTGAGGGCCGCGCAGAATTGGCAGTCCGGTCGTGTAGTAAGAGGTAGAAAGCGATAGCGTGAGCAAGCAAGACGACGGCGTATTGAGTAGGAGAGAAGACGATGCCATCGAAGATTGTTGACTGTCCCGTGTGCGGGTCCGCGATGCAGAAGCGGATTGTTCGCGACGGCATCGAACTCGATTTCTGCGACTGGCACGGCGTCTGGTTGGATGCCGGAGAGTTGGAGCGCCTTCTCGCGCTGCAAGGTGGCGCACAGCCGGCCAGACAACCGGGTATCGGCAAAGCCGTTGCTCAAGGCTTGGCCGGCGCCGCCGTTATGGGCGCGGGATTCCATCTGGGCGGCCGGTTAGTCGGCGGCGTGCTGGACGCGCTGTTCAACAGGCGGGCGTGATGCACGCGCGAAGTCGAGAGGCGAGTTATGGCTGAATGGAAGAGCGGACAAGTCATTCTGGGTGAATACGCGATAGAGAAAGAACTCGGTCGTGGGGGCATGGGCCGCGTGTGGCTGGTCAAGAGCCAGTCCACGGGGCGGCACTTTGCGGTCAAGCAGGCATTGATTCGGGACGAGAAACACCGCAAGGCGTTCTTGACCGAACTGCAGACATGGATAGACCTGCCCGAGCACCCGAACATCGTACCCTGCCGATTCTTTCGCACCGTTGGCGACGAAATCGTCATTTTCGCGGACTACATCGAGGGCGGTTCCCTCGCCGACTGGATTGCCAAAGGCAAGTTGACCGGACTGGAGCAGATTGTCGACGTGGCAATCCAGTTCGCATGGGGCCTGCATGCCATTCACGAACGCGGTCTGATTCACCAGGACGTGAAACCTGGCAACGTGCTCATGACGCCGGAGGGCGTTCCGATGGTCACGGACTTCGGACTGGCGCGCGCGCGATTGCGATCACCAGACGGCGCTTTTGTTTCCCCGGCACTACCGCCCGGGCCGATACACGGGAGCGTTCTAGTCAGTTCCGGCGGCATGACACCGGCCTATGCTTCCCCAGAGCAGCGCAACGGCAAGCCACTTTCGCGGAAGACGGACATCTGGTCTTGGGGGGTAAGCATCCTTGACATGTTCATGGGCGGTGTCTCGTGTCCGCACGGGGGGCACATTGCGGCGGCTGTCCTGGAGGCGCTTGCCGACAATCGGGATGATGGACAAGAGTCGCCATCGATACCAGTGCCCTTTGTGGCGATTCTGAATCAATGCTTTCACAATGATCCTGCAAAACGATGGCCATCCTTGCTCGAAGCCGCTGATGCGAGCATTACCATGTTTTGCGCGTTAATCGGCAGGAACTACAGCCGTCAGCTACCGCATTGCCAACGGCCGCAACAGTCACATCAACATGATAGACGGGTTCATGGCGCATCCTACGACGATCCTCGATATTGGCTGGATCGGGCAACAGAAGCGACAGGGCGCACGCCGCGCGCTGATAATGCGTTCACGTACCGCAGAGAGGGTAATCGAAGGGCACAGGCGATCGCTGATCTAATCTTGTACGAAGAGGCGCGAAACACTTACTTGTCGATCCTGGCGCGTGTCACCGACCGTCACATTCGCGATTTCGCCGACCTCTGCATGCAGAAAGCTCTGGTTCATCTTCTCGCCGGAGACTCACAGGGATGCCTCGCCTCTTGCGATGAGGCAATAGAAGTGCTTGGGAGGCTTTCCAAGGAGTGCCCCCATGATCAGGTTGCCTTCGACCTGGCAGGCGCGTATCTGAACAAGGCGCACACTCTGCTGGGTATGGGCCACCCAGCAGAAGCCGTATCGGTCTACAGCGAGTCAATACCCATCCTTGAGTCCATCGTGAAACGTGGCGCTTCCGCCGAAGTGGAGAACAGCCTTGCACTAGGCTACGTCAACAAGGCGAACGCACTCATGCAGATGGGGCGGCTATCGGAAATCGGAGATCTTTACGATAAGGCGATCCACATACGAGAGAACCTCGCCCGCTCCGACGAGTCTGGCGACATGCTCAACGGCCTCGCCACGGCGTATATGAACAAGGCGACCTGCCTTAAGTTGACCGGGGACATCACAACTGCCGTGGCACTCTATGAGCGCACAGTGTCGATTCGTGAGCAGCTCGTTCATCGGGATGGTCATCGCGAGTTATCGAATGACCTGGCCATGGCTTATCAGAATCTTGCATCCATACTTCTGCGCAGTAACCGCAACGAAGCAGCGGCCGGCCTCTGTGAGAAGGCAATTCGCATTCGGGAGCAACTGGTCATCACTGAAGGCAAATCCGAGCTCGCACATGATTTGGCGCAGGCCTACATGAACAAAGGGAATGCGATGCTGGGGTTGAAGCGGTATGTTGAAGCCGATGATGCATACGATCGCGCGATTGATATCTGGGAGAAGCAAGTCCAGCAGATGGGTCGCATTGAATTGGCCGGGGAACTGGGCAGGGCATACCACAGCAGAGCCAATGCACTTTGCCGCCTGCAAAGGAATGCTGACGCGATTGTATTCAGCAACAAAGCGATTCAGCTGCTCGGCGACCAGTTGACTCATCATAAGCGCCGAGAGTACGCGAGTGACTTCGCGGTGGCATGCGAGCACAAGCTGGATATCCTCGCCGCCCATAATGACCATAAGGCGATATGCGCCCTGTTTGAGCTGATGGCCAACGTATTCGGCGCGGTCGCAAGAGAGTGTAGTGATCCCGCCATACTTCACTACTTGGCCGTGGCCTCAACAAACACAGCAACGGAGCATGCACGCGCTGGCGACTATGTCGCTGCCGTCTCCTGTTACCGAAAAGGCATAGATGCTTACACAAACGCATACGAAAAGCATGACCAGGAGCATCTGGGCGCTGAATTGGCGTCCGCGAAAGGGATGCTGGCCTTTGCCTTGCTGAACTGCGGCAAGCGGGAGGAGATCGCCGTCGCCGCCGGCGAGGCGATGCTTGCGTTGCTTACGGAGTACCGTCGAAGCAAGCGCCAGGACATACGTCACATGCTTCAAGGTCTTTGCAGCGCTGTGAAAGCCGACCAATGGTTCAAGAAACAGGTTGAGGAGCAGGAATGATATGGTGACCGGTGAGGCCAATTTCATGCCGCCCGCAGAACGGCTTTTCCGGCGCTGTCGTCATGGGCGCGGGGTTCCATCTGGGCGGCCGGTTGGTCGGTGGCATTTTGGACGCGCTGTTCAACAGGCGGGCGTGATGGACGCGCGAAGTCGAGAGGCGAGCTATGGCTGAATGGAAGAACGGACAAGTCATCCTGGGTGAGTACACGATCGACATGGAACTTGGTCGCGGCGGTATGGGCCGCGTGTGGCTGGTCAAGAGCAACTCGACAGCTCGCCGGTTTGCCGTGAAGCAGACACTTTTGAAGGAAGACAAGCATCGCAAGGCGTTTCTTGCGGAACTCCAGACCTGGATTGACCTGCCGGAGCATCCGAACATCGTCCCCTGCCGCTTCTTCCGCACCGTCGGGGATGACGTGCTGATCTTCTCCGAATTCGTGGACGGCGGCAGCCTGAAAAACTGGATTGATTCCAGACGGCTGTACGAAGGCGATCAACGGCAATCCCTCAAACGGATTCTGGATACGGCGATTCAGTTTGCCTGGGGCCTGCACAGCATTCACGAACTCGGGCTGGTGCATCAGGACGTCAAGCCCGGCAACGTCCTGATGTCCGGCGGCGCGGAAGCGGCCTTACAGGGAATGAGAGTGCAAGTGTCGGACTACGGACTGGCGCGTGCGCGCGCTCGAAGCGGCGCGCAGGGCGTACAATCGGCCGGCGAAGGAAGCATCCTGTTGAGCGGCGGAGGATACACACCGGCATACTGCTCGCCCGAACAGGCCAAGGGACTGCCCATCACTCGCAAGACCGATCAGTGGAGTTGGGGCGTCTCCGTGCTGGAAATGTTCACCGGTGGGGTCACATGGCATTCCGGACATCTTGCGGGCGAAGTGCTCGATCAGTACGTGGAGGATGCCGACGAGTCATCGGGTATTCCCGTCATGCCGTTGGCGCTGGCAGAAATCCTCCGAAAGTGTTTTCAAAACGACCCCGCGAAAAGGTGGGCGAATCTGGGCGAGGTTGTGGCCCATCTGAAGACGGCCTATTCGACGATAACGGGAGAGGATTACGACCGGGAACTCGTCCAAACTGTTCCCAAGAGCCAGCCGAAGACAGGCGTGATTGTCCGGCGTGGGGTGGATGGTACTTCGTGGCATGACCCTCGCGAGTGGCTTGAAGCCGCGTTTCGCTTGGATGGACGAAATCCAGCAGAGGCGGAGGAGATTCTTGAGCGCAGCGTCGCATCGCGGCGGGGGCAGTTGGTTGCCGATTTGGCCATGTATGAAGAAGCCAAAAGGATTTTTGAGCGCTTGGTGAACAGGGGCCGGAAGGATCTCCATCTTGTTCTCGCTCAACTTTACGCCGAGAAGGCGGTCATACACAGCACCTCGGATGATGTTTCAGGGGCGATCGTGGAATACGACGCGTGCCTCGCAATTCTTAAACGGCTGGTGGAGCACGAAGGGCGTCACGAATTAGCCAACGAGTTGGCCGGGACTATCATGAACAAGGCTAGTGCGCTCAAACAGTTGCGCGACTTGCGTGGTGCGATTGGATTGTACGGCGAGTGCATCGCGATCTACCGGCAGGTGGTAGAACAGGAAGGACGACAGGAATTTGCCGACGAGTTGGCCAAGGCCCTCAATAACAGCGCTCTTGCGCACGCTGATATGGCCGACCTGCCTGGCGCGGTTCGGTTGTACGACGAGTGCCTCGCGATCCGTCGGCGGCTGGTGCAGCAGGAAGGGCGGCGCGACTTAGCCGCCAATCTGGCTGCGGCACTCATGAACAAGGCGAGTGCGCTCAAACAGTTGGGCGACCTGCGTCGTGCGATTGAATTGTACGATGAGTCCCTCGCGGTCTATCGACAGTTGGTAAAGCAGGAAGGGCGGCGCGAATTGGCCGCCGATCTAGCCATGGCTCTCATGAACAGCGCTTTTACGCACGCTGATTTGGGCGACCTGCCTGGCGCGATTGAATTGTACGACGAGTGCCTCGCGATCTATCGACAGCTGGTAGAGCAGGAAGGGCAGCGCGAATTGGCTGGCAATCTGGCCATGGCTCTCATGGACAAGGCTCTTGCGGTCACTGGGTTGGGCGACTTGCGTGGTGCAGTTGGGTTGTACGACGAGTGCATCGCGATCCGTCGGCGGCTGGTGGAGCAAGAAGGGCGGCGCGACTTGGCCGCCAATCTGGCCGCGGCTCTCATGAACAAGGGTATTGCGATCACTGATTTGGGCGACTTACGTGGTGCGGTGCGGCTCTACGATGAGTGCATCGCGATCTATCGCCAGTTGGTGGAAAAGGAAGGGCGGCACGAATTAGCCAACGAGATGGCCAGGGCACTCTATAACAAGGCTAATGCGCTCGGTGATCTGGGCGACTTGCGTGGTGCGGTTGGGTTGTACGACGAGGGCCTCGTGATCGGTCGACAGTTGGTGGAACAGGAAGGGCGGCGTGAATTGGCCGGCGATCTGGCCGGGGCGCTCATGAATAAGGCTATTGCGCTCGCTAACTTGGGCGATTTGCGTGGTGCGGCTGGGTTGTTTGACGAGTGCATCGCGATCTATCGCCAGTTGGTGGAAAAGGAGGGGCGGCGCGAATTAGTCGGCAACCTAGCCACAGCCGTGCGAAACAGGGCCGTGTGCGCTGATGTCTTGCGCGGGAAGGGTGCCGTATGAAATGCTTCATCAGCTATTCCACGGTTGGTCGATCACAGCCAACGACACTACCGCCGAGCATCTTGAGTGCAGCTCGCATCAGGATTGACCCCGTTGGTGCGGCGATGGTGGCCGGCATGCTTGAGGCCGAAACGCGACATCAGAGAATCTGCCACTTTATGAAGAGCGAACACTGTTCTTCTCTGCTGTCTTCGTCACGGCTGTGGCTTCGGCGGTCTGATCAATTCGATGACGAGGAGGAGGGTCTCTTTGCCAAATCGCCGCTCACGGATCCTCTTCGCTCAGCGTTTCCGGGGGTGATCTTGGAGTCTTCCGAGGAAGAACTGCGGGAGCAGCAACGCCTGGATCGTATGACGCGGTTCATTCACTGCTGGTTTGCCTCTGAACCCGAAACGAAGAAGATGTGGCAGGATTACGGAGACGAGGGGCGAGGCGTGTGTTTGCTTAGTTCAACAGCGCGGCTCTCGTCTGCTGTTCGACCAGCGGAGCATATGTCGTATGGACTCCATGCCGTGACCTATGTGGATACGAACAACGCAGTCATGGAGCTTCACAGTTCGCTCCCCTATTGCAGAAAGCGCACACAGTACGCAAACGAGAAGGAGGTCCGGCTGTTGGCAACAATGGCGCTTGAACATCCTTACCTGAATCAAGGTGCCCTGCCTGATGGTGAGTGGCCGAACCACATGATGGTAGATGTTGATTTGGGTGTGATGCTTGAAGGGATCGTGCTGGGGGCTTCGATGGAACAGGAAGATGCGCGCAAGATTCGCGAGCAGGTCGGTCTCAGTGTTCCTGGGATTGGAGTCACACATTCCCGAGTTGCCGTTTGCGAGCAAGGGCAAGTTGACCCGCGCGCGGAGGCTTCCCGATGAGCAACAAGGTCCACATCGCCATCACCGCCGGCCCGATGAAGGGCAAGGCGTTCACGTTCGAGGAGCACGACACGTTCCTGTTCGGGCGGCTGGAGGAGTGCCACTGCTGCCTGCCGGATGACGGGCAGGTGTCGCGGCGGCATTTCATTGTGGAGGTCAATCCGCCCGATGCCCGCATCCGCGATTTCGGGAGCATGAACGGTACGTATGTGAACGAGAAGAAGATCGGAAGCCGGGAGAAGGGTGAAACGCCGGAGCAGGGCCAGAAACGGAAGTACCCGGAGGTGGACCTGAAGGATGGCGATGTGATCAAGGTCGGCCAGACGGTCTTATCCGTGAAGATTGAGGCCGAAAAGGCAACCGGGCCGGTGTTGTGCGCCCGTTGCGGCAAGGATGTTGCCGGGGAGATGGGCGGCCGCAAGCAAGGAGCCTACATCTGTCTTGCCTGCCGGCAAAGCATCGAGGTGGACCCGGCCCGGATTCTCATGGACATGCTGGCAAAGGCCGAGGGAAAGGCCCCGCCGAAAGAGGGATTGCCGGTCATCGCGGGCTATCGGATCAAGCGCCGTATCGGTGTGGGCGGTTTTGGAGCCGTCTATCTGGCCGAACGCGAGACGGACACGCAACCAGTGGCCATCAAGGTGATGCTGGCACGGGTGGCGGTGGACGACGACGCCCGCCGGAAGTTCTCGCAGGAGATTGAACTTCTCAAGAACCTCCAGCACCCGCACATTGTGACGATTCTCGACTCCGGTTCGGCCGGGAGCGCCTTCTATTTCGTCATGGAGCACTGCCGGGGCGGAAGTGTTGCCGATTACATGGAAGCCAACGGCGGCAGACTGGCCCCCTCGGTTGCCATGCCAATCATGCTCCATGCGCTGGAAGGATTGGCATTTGCGCACTCGAAGGGGGTTGTGCATCGGGACCTGAAGCCACCGAACATCCTGCTGACCGGGACGCCTGCGCAGCCGACGGCAAAGCTCGCCGACATGGGGCTTGCCAAGAACTTCGACAAAGCGGGCTTCAGCGGCATGACGGTCACGGGCGCTTTCGCCGGCACTCCGTTCTTCATGCCGAAGGAGCAGTTGACCAACTTCAAGTACGTGAAGCCGGTCACTGACGTGTGGAGCATGGGGGCGACGTTTTACAACATGCTTTCGGGCGAGACTCCCCGCGATTTCCCGCGCGGCTGCGATCCGATGGAGGTTATTCTTCGAGGCGAGATTGTTCCTCTATCAAAGAGGGCTCCGAGTATTCCCAAAGGCATTTCCGCTGTCCTGGACAAGGCGATTCAAGCCAGCACGAAAGACCGTTTCCAGGATGCCGGGGAAATGCTGGCGGCGTTGAGAAAGGCGGCTGTCTGATGCGGGCCGACGCCGACACCTTGAAGCCTCTGGTCGTCCGGGCCGCGGGCGGCACGGATGTCGGTTGCGTGCGGGAACGGAACGAGGATGCATACCTCGTTGATGCGGCGACCGGCATCTTCGTTGTGGCCGACGGCGTCGGCGGGCATGGTGGGGGCGACAAAGCGGCGCTGATGGCCACGACACTGTTGCCGGATATCATCAGACGCCGCATTGCCGAATCGCCTGAACCCCGTTCAAGCGACGATCCGGCCATTGCGTCCATGCTCGCAGACTCGTTGCAGGAGCTTGGCCACCGTATCCGCGAAGCGGGCGCAAGTCGGCTGGAGTACAAGGACATGGGGGCAACGGTTGTCCTGGCGCTACTGACAGCGCACCACGCACATATCGCGCATATGGGCGACAGCCGGGCGTACCTGCTACGCGACGGCGGCCTTCGGCAACTTACGGAGGATCATTCCATCGTCGGGCTTCTTGTGCGGAACGGGGAAATCACCCCCCAGGAAGCGGAGAACCATCCGGCCAAAGGGCGGCTCAGCCGCTTTGCCGGCATGGAGGCGGATGTGCCAGCCGTCACCCAAACCATTGAGTTACAGCCGGGCGACCGCTTGCTGCTCTGCACCGACGGGCTTTGGGGTATGTTGCCGGATGCCCAACTGACAGCGATTCTAGCCGAGGGCAACGATCCCGAAGTTACTTATAGCAGTCTTCTCGCGGCCGGCAAGCAGGCCGGCGGCCAGGACAATTTGACGGTTGTTGTCATTGACGTATTTGCCCAGGATGTTCAGGACGGATGGCTCCTCTACCATGAGTCTCCGGGTCCCAGACGCCTATGGAAGGCAATGGCTCTCGACCACGCCCGCGCCTTCCTTGAGCACGGCGAGTTCTACATGAGCAATCTCAACGTGTATCGCCATGAGCAACCGGGGCCGCGGTGCGATCAACACGAAGGCATCTTGGAGTATCGCTTTCGCGATGCGGGTTTCCGCGTTCATAGCGGGAACCACGTCCATGTCTGGTGCGCGACGACCGAAAACAGTCCAGAGAGGCTGTTTGAGCGTTGGCCCGATTGTGACGCCGTCGTGGAAATCACGCAATGCCGAGATCTGTTTGCCCGCGCCAAGAACGCCTGCGTTGAGCAAGGCGTGAACTGGTGCGGCATACGAGCCGGATACGCGCGGTATGACCGGGGAAAGCCGAGATGGGATTGGCCGGAGTGGGGCCATGGTTGCGTTCAGAAGGCATTGGAATATGAAGAACAGAGGGAATACCGCTTCGTGATCGTTCTGAATCATGGAGCGGCATACCAGAAGGCAATTATTCTCAAACTGGGTGACTGTCGTGATGTCGCACGCCTCGTCGCCACAAGAAAACGGAGCGCATCATGAACCGGACTGCCGTTTTGGATCTCGTGTGGCGCGTTGCACTACAGGAAGCCCTGGCCGCGCGGAGCCAGTTCATTGAGCCTGAGCATTTTCTTGAAGCCCTGACAAAGGGAAATGACTTTTGCCGCGAAGACTTGCTGAAGGAAGTGAAGGCGCGGGGCATGGACGCAGATGCTCTGGCCAGCGAACTGCGGTTCGTACCCGAGATTCTGGGCGGCGCGGGGATCAATCCCACGCAGTTGCGCCGCGGCATGCGCGCGCTCCTGGGCACCGGAACCTACGAGCATGCTCCCGGAGCCGTCATGCATCGCTCGGAACGGGCGCGTGCCATGTCGGCATCGGCGGAGCAAGTCGCGGCAGATATGGGCCTGGATCACGCGCACGCAGGGGCGTTGTTTGTTGCCATCCTTTCCGAGAAAGACTCCAAGACAGCCCAACTGCTTGCCGGCGGTGGGCATGATGGCGAGAAGATCAAGGCGACCGCCATCGCTCGTTTGAAGCAAATGGGAGGTGGCGCGGAACCGGGCCGCGTGGCCGAGCCCGCCCAGCAAGCAGGTGCCGATGCGTCGCCATCTCGATCTCTCCTAGAGCAGTTCGGGCGCGATCTCACCCAGGCCGCACGGGAAGGCATCCTTTCGCCGGTCATCGGTCGGCGGAAGGAGATTCTACAGATCATTCAGACCTTGGCGCGGAGCACGAAGAGCAATCCGGTCCTGGTCGGGGAGCCGGGCGTCGGCAAGACCGCCATCGTGGAGGCTATTGCCCAACGGATTGTGGCGGGCAAGGATGCGCATGTCCTGGGTGGCAAGCGTATTGTCGAGATCAGCATGGGCGCGCTGGTGGCTGGCACGAAATACCGAGGGGAGTTCGAGGAGCGGCTGAAACGCCTGCTCGCAGAAGCCAAGTCGGACGCCCAGTTGATTCTGTTCGTTGACGAAATCCATACGATGATCGGCGCTGGCGACCGCAAGGGCGGATTGGATGCCGCGAACCTGATGAAGCCCGCGCTTGCAAGAGGAGAGATCAAGTGTATCGGTGCGACCACGATAGAGGAGTATCGGAAGCACATTGAGAAGGACGCGGCGCTTGAGCGCCGATTCGACAAGGTGCTCGTCCCTGAGCCAACACGCGATGAGTCGGTGGAAATACTCCGGGGTCTGCGTCCGCGCTTCGAGAAGCATCACGGGGTGCGGATAACGGATGAAGCCATTGACGCATCGGTTGACTTGTCCATCCGTTTCGACAACGACCACCGATTGCCCGACAAGGCCATTGACCTTCTGGATTTGGCTTCGGCGCAAATCTGTGTGCCCGGTCTAAGCATTCAAGCGGCGAATGGAAGGCCAGCGCAAGGGGCCAGCGCCGAAGTGACGCCATCGGCAATCGTATCTGTGCTGTCGGAGAAGATAGGCATTCCGGAAGGTGTCATCGCGGGCGAGATCAAGTCGGGCGGGCAGGCCAAGGTTGCGGGACTGAAGGAACGGTTGCTGAAACGTGTGATCGGACAGGAAGCCGCCATTGATCGATTGACGAAGCGGGTACTGCTCGCGCAGGCCGGTTTGGGCGAGCGCAGGGGGCCTTTGGCCGTCTTCCTCTTCCTTGGACCGTCTGGCGTCGGAAAGACGGAGCTTGCTCGCGCGATTGCAGATGAATTGTTCGGCTCGCAACGCAACCTTATCCGGCTGGACATGTCGGAATTCATGGAGCAACACAGCGTGGCCCGGCTCATCGGTTCGCCACCTGGTTACATAGGGCATGAGGAGGAAGGGCAGTTGACCGGCAAACTGCGTTCTACGCCCTATGCGATTGTACTGCTGGACGAGGTTGAGAAGGCACACCCCAGGGTGCTGGACCTTTTCCTTCAGGTGTTCGACGAGGGGCGCATCACGGACGGCAAAGGCCGCACCGTGGACGCAAAGAACGCAATGTTCGTTATGACATCCAACATCGGAAGCGCCATACAGAAACGCGGCACGCCGCTGGGATTCAATGCGGCGATATCCGAGGGGCGAGACACCCCCGATCCTGTCGATTCGGAGATTAAGAAGCATTTCCGCGTAGAGATGATCAATCGGATTGACGACATTGTCCGTTTCGATTCGCTGTCAGACGCTGCCTTGGTCGATATTGCACGGGGCTTTCTTGGTGTCCTCGCGGGCTCACTGGAGAGCCGGCACGGCTTGCGGCTTGAGGTTCCCGACAATGTTGTCGCGAATCTGTGCGACGAGGCCCATAGCGCGGAATTCGGTGCAAGGAATCTCCGCCGAGTCATTCAGGAGCAGGTGGAGATTCCGGTTACGCAGATGATCGCGGATGGCACCACGGCTGGGAAGACGGTACTGCGTTGTCTTGTGGATAGCGGACGGGTACGGATCATTGCGGAATAGGGATAAGGAAGCAAGAAGCGCGCGCCCGGATTCGGAGCCGATTCGGAGCAGCAGGGATCGAGAGCCTTCTTC